>DATJGQ010000055.1:0-2275 GCA_035494815.1 Gemmataceae bacterium | reverse complement strand
GAAAAAGGTGACGCGCGGCGCAAAAGCCAGCAGCGGAAACGACGGCGGCCGCAAGAGGGACGCGGGGGTTAGCGAACATGGCTCGGGGTCAATTCGGCAAAACGATGGATGACCTGTTTCGCCGCGGCCAGTGGGAGCGCGCCCGCAAGCTGCTCCGGGCGGAATTGGCCAAGGAACCAGACAACCATTGGCTGTGGACGCAGTTGGGCGTGACGTTTTACGAACAGCGGCGGTATCGAGAGGCGTTGCCGCTATTTCTCCGGTCGCGGAAAATCGTCCCGGATTGTCCACTGACCCTGTGGAACCTCGCGGGCACGCTCGACGCACTCGGGAAGCGTGCTCAGGCGGCCCGCATATACACTTGGCTGCTGCAGAGTGAGATTTCGCCGAAAGAGGATCCTTGCTGGGAGAACAACGAATGGGCCGAGGCGCTCAAGGCAGACTGCCTCTATCGCCTCGGCGTTATCCGTGAACGCCGTGGTCGGCGGCAGGAAGCCGAAAAGTGCTACAGGCAGTATCTCGACCTGCTCTTGTTGGGTGTCAACGGATCCTATACGCCGGAAGACGTGACCCGCCGCATCCGCGCGCTTCATCCAAACGGCGGCCCGAGGGGCGTGTCTGTCGAAATCCGGAAGGCGGCCCGATCGACACTCCGCGCGTCAAACGGAGCATTGGCAACGCGCCGCCCGCGACGCCTCTCACGTTCGAAGCTCGGCGGGTTGCCGCGCTCACGGTCGAAATAGATTTCTGGCCGGCCCGGCGCGAACCTTCGTTCAATGGTGATGCCCGCCGCCTTGATAAGCCGCGTGCTTCTCGTTCCCGCCCGAGTACACGTACGCCAGCAAATCCAGAATCTCGTCCTTCGTCAGCTTGTCGAACAAGCCCTTCGGCATCATCGACACGTTCGACTTGTCGCGGTTGGCGATGTCGGACTTCTTGAGTTCCGTCGGCCTGGCGGAGACGAGCGGGTTTTCGATCAGCGTCACTTTGTCGGCCGTCTCTTCGATGATCATGCCGATGACGTTCTTGCCGGAATTGGTCTCGAACGACCAGGTGCGGTACTTGTCGTCGATCTTGAATGACGGGTCGAGCATCTCGCGGAGGACGTCGGTCGGCTTCCACTTCGGGTCGAGCTTGGTCAGGTCCGGGCCGAACTCCAGGCCGACCCCGCCGAGCTTGTGGCAACTCGCGCAGGTGGCGACCTGGAAGAGCTGCTTGCCGTTGGCGAACGAGCGGCCGCCAAGATCGCCGACGGCCGGGGTCAGCTCGTCGAGCGTCCATTCCTTGCGGGGGCGGTTGAACTTGAGGAGCGGGTCGGGAATGTTGAGCGGGTGCTTGGCGAGGTAGCCCTCGGCGTCGGCGAGGTACTCGTCCAAGTCGTCGACGACGTACATCGCCGCGTACATGCGGCTCCAGTGCCCGGGATAAGTGCAGACGACCGGGTAAACGCCGGGCGTCGATGGGGCGGTGAAACTGAGCTTCTGCACCTCGCGCGGCTGAAGCAGCTTGCTGGAGTGCAGGATCTTCGGCGAATCGGGGACGAACTGGCGCTCGGCGGCCTTCGGGTCGGTCGCGGTCGCTTCGGCGAGTTTGCCGACCTCTTCCAGTGACCCGGGCAGCGCGAGGACGAGGTTGTGCGGCATCAGGTCGTGGTTTTCGAAGATGATCTCGACGGGCTTGCCGGCGCGGACGACGAGGCGGTCCACGTCGTAGCGCATCTGCTCGGGCACCGTCCCGACGCGGAGGACGCGGACGCCGAGTTCGCCGAGTTCCTTGCGGACGGCCTTCGCCTGATCGAGCGGCAGCGTCGCGGCCAGCGAGTCGGCGAGTTGCAGAGCGTCGACGACATCAGTGCCGGTGCGCTCCTTGGCGGGCACTTTCGACACATAACCGATGAGCGCGTCGAGCACCGGCTTGGTTTCGTCCTTCGGCCAGTACGACTGCGGGATTCGCTGCAGCGCCCGCACGGCCGCGGGGCGATCCGCGTCGTCTATGACGAAGCGGGCGACCGCTTTGAACGTCTGTTCTTCCTGGCCGCGGACGAACGTCAGGGCGGTCATCGCGGCGTGGCGGATGGATCGATCCGGCGCGTCGCTGCCGACCTTGTATGTGGCTTTCGCAACCGGGGGTGGCTGCTTGAGCTGCTGGTAGACGACCGCGCGGGTGCCGTCGAGGATGAGCAGATTGAAACCGGTCAGTTTCCGACCGGCCTCCCCGGAGACGTTGTGGATTACGATCGAGTCGATCGGCAGGTCGCGACCGAGGTCCACCTCCC
>DATJGQ010000054.1:0-7907 GCA_035494815.1 Gemmataceae bacterium | reverse complement strand
AGCGGTTAAGAACCTGGGGCGGTCGGTTGCATTCTACCGGACGCTGTTCGGGCAGGAACCGACGAAGACCCGACGCCGCTACGCCAAGTTCGAGGTCGCGGAGCCACCCGTGAACCTGGCCCTGAACGAAGTCGGGGGAGCGCACGGCCCAAACAACCCCGTTGCCCACTTTGGCATCCAGGTAAAATCAACGGATGCGGTCGGGACCGCCGCCGACCGACTGAGGGATGCGGGTCTGGAAACCGCCGTCGAGGACAACGTGTCGTGCTGCTACGCCTATCAGAACAAGGTGTGGGCGACCGACCCGGACGGCAACAAGTGGGAAGTGTACGTCGTCCTCGACAACAACGGCGCACAGCACCAGTCCTCCAGCGCCTGTTGCCCGGACATGCCTGCCATCATGGAGGCGGTCGAACAAGGCGACCTGAGTACCGCGAAGTCGGCGTTCGAGAAGGCCGGAGGCATGGCGGCTTGCTCGTGTTTGACCGCTTCGGCGGGTTGAGGTTCGAGGCATTGACATGACGACACGGCCATCGACCGATGTGATTTGGACACACCTGAGTTCGGACCTGCGGCGGTTCATCCGCCGCAGGGTTTCCGATGACCACGTTGCCGACGACCTGCTCCAGGACACGTTCGTGCGGGTCCACCGCGGCATCGGGACGCTCCTGGAGGCCGACCGTCTGGCGTCCTGGGTCTACCGCATTGCCCGGAACGTCGTCAATGATCACCACCGCAGGCCAACAAACCCTACCGTCGGTCTTGCGGATGTCGATCCGGCCGACGACGGCGAGGATCACCTGGCTCATCTCCGCTGTCGCGGCGCCGGCTGGCTTGACGAGATGATTCGGTCGCTGCCGGAGGGTTATCGGGAAGCGGTGCAGTTGGCCGAGATCGACGGCCTGTCGCAGCAAGAGGTCGCCGACCGGCTGGGCCTCTCCCTGTCGGGTGCGAAGTCCCGCGTCCAGCGGGGGCGGGCGATGCTGAAAGACGCTCTCGACCAGTGTTGCCACTTCGAGTTCGACGGTCGGGGCAACATGATGGACTATGAGCCGAAGCCCGACCGGAAGGTGTGCCGGGATTGCGGCGACTCATCTCCCGCATGCTAAAACATTGAGACATACCCGCCGGCCTCCGACACTCCTGTCAAGTGAGCGGCAGCGCGCATCAAGAGAGCAGTTCGTCAGGATGCTTCGGCGTTGGGACCAGACCTCAGCATTGGTGATAATCGGCGTGGTCTGAATCGCCTCGCGCTGTGAGCGTCCCATACGGCGGTGGAGGTTCCGGGCAAGTAGTTGCCCCTATGACGCTGCCGCTTTTCACGGGAGGACCACGCCGAAGCGGTTCCGAAACTGCGACAGGTCGGTCCCGTTGATCGCCCCGTCTCCGTTGAAGTCCAAGAACGAGACGTAGTTCGTGTCCGTCGCGACGCTCCCGAAGGCGTTGCGGAAGGCCGTCAGATCCAACCCGTTCACCGATTTGTCGCCGTTTACGTCGCCGAAGAGGCGGTGCACGTTCGAGACGTTGTCCCCGCTTTGCAGGCCACCCAGCCGTGCCCGCAGGTCCGCCGTGCGGCGAATCAGAGGCTGCGCGCGTACGTCGACGGCTCGCGAGCATATGCGACGAAGCAGCCGTGACATGATCGAATCTCCTACGGGGCATCATTCCGCAAAACGGAAGAGAATTCGGCCGTGCTGCCGGCCTGACGAGACCTGACGGCATCCGCACGGTCATGACGTGCGGGCAGCCGCAGCGACAACACATCGTCCTGCCCCTCGGATCATTCCGCGACGACGGCGACCCCGCCGATTTCGCTGAGCCAATCGGTCCCGACCAGGGTCGCGACGCCGACGAGGGTGCTGGCCGGCGGGTGCTCCACGTTGATGTACCGGGCCCGGACCTGGCAGTGTCACGCCTCGACCTGTGTCGCGGCCGTCGCGTCAATGAGGTTCTCGCCGTTCTGGCCCCAAACGTACCAGCCGAGCGTGCGGGAGACGTCGCCTGTGGACCAGCCGGCGAGCGCGAGTTGCGCGTGGTAGACGTCGATTAGTCGGTTAGAGGTCATCGTCGCCTCATCGGTTGCACCCGACCGCGGGCTCAGCTATCGTCCGTCTGGCGTCCCGGCGGCGAAGGGCCTGGCTTCCTCACGAGTTCGGGGAAAGACTTTCCATCCCGACGGGACTTCTGACCCTTTTTCCTTCCCAACCACTTTGGAGGCTCTCATGGCGAAACGGAGATTCTATCACATGGACAAGGCGACGATCGTCCAGACGAGCAACAACCTTAACGGGATGTCCGGCGGATATCGCCAAGGTCAGAAAAACCCGCGCTGGACTCCGGGGCAAATGGAGGATTTGTATTTCCTGACAGTTCAGATTCAGACGGTGCTATCGGTCGTCGACCACCTCAACGAAATCGTTCAGAACGACGGGGAATAAGAGCCTTGTCCGTGCTTTGGAGGCGCCGAGACCGTCGCCCGTGACGTCGCAATGTCCGTCGCGTGCGGTGGCGGCGAGCTACAGACTTCCGCCGTCCCGTCGCCGGCGATGCGTCTCCGGGGTGTAACCGGGGAGGCGGGTTCAAAATACACCGGCGGCGGGACGGTTTTCCTCACACCAATGCCCGGCCCGCGTCGCGTCAGCCGCCGCCGTCTCGTCGTCGCCGCCGTGCTGGTCGGGCTCGCGGTCGTGTCCTGCCCGCCCGCGCGAGTCAAGCCGCGGTCGTCGGCGGCAGTACGGTCCGGAGTTCGTCCAACAGGTCCCGCTCCTCGATCGGTTTCTTGAGGAAGCCGGCACACTTCTGCTCCTCGGCCCACTCGCGGGTTAGGATCGTCCCCGTCGCGATGATGACGGGGATGTCGCCCGAGGACGTGCCCTGGAGGCGCTTCAAAAGCTGCCAGCCGTCCAGTTGCGGCATCAGCATGTCGAGCAGGATGACGTCCGGGCTCGTGCCGGCCGTGAGGAGTTCGAGCGCCGTGCGGCCGTTGTCCGCGGCGATGACCTCGTAGCCGTGCCGTTGCAGAATCAACGTCAACCCTGTGCGGGTCATCGCGTGGTCTTCAACGACCATGACCGTCTGAGCCATCGACTCGCCTCCGGCTTGCGGCAGGCCCGTGTACGCTCTACATATTTCACAGTGGTGTCGATCGCAAGTCGTAGCTTTGTCGCCTTTGACGGAGAAAGAAAACTCTGGCCACGCAACAAGGGGACCGACATGGCCCGTGATCCGTTCGGCACTCGCCTGCGATCGCTGCGCGAGAATGCCGGAATGAGTCTGTCGCGGTTGGCCGAAGAGGTGGGTACCGACCAAGGTACCCTGGCCCAATGGGAGCGCAACCTCGCCGTACCCGACTACGCAACGGTCGAACAGTTGGCGATCGCCTTGGGCATATCGGCACCCGGGCTGCTGATCGGTGATCTGTCGAGGCCGCCAAAACGATGAAGAGTCCCGTCGGCGTTCCGACAGCATCACAGCCCGGCCGATTTTCGAGCCGCCGGCGGCCGAGTCCACCGCGCGATGTCGGCGCGCCTGACCCGCACTGCGTTCTCCATCGGCCACTTTGTGGCGCCATCGGCATTGGAGGCGGTCCTCTCGTCTACGCCGTTGATGGTCCAGACGGCCGGCGCTGATTCCGATCCCACAGAATTCTGCGTTTCTTGTCGAATGAATCGGTAACCGCTGAATGGTTTGCGTAGGCGTGAATTCCAAGGGGCCTTTGTGGGAAATAATCGGCGGAGGGTTACCCGCGCCGTTTGACCGCGCGCTCCAGGGGACGTAGCTATTGAGTGGCTTCAGTACGGTTCGGGGGCCTTTTTCCTCCCTGCCCCCGACCGGGGCGGCCCGGCCGCAACGAGCGCCGGTCCGACGCCGCCTCCACACTCCCGTCCCACGCGGTTGCCTTCCGGCTCGTTTGTGACCGTGCGCGTCACCGGCCGTTCGTGGTGTCCGAACCGGGAGATTCTTACTGGGGGCTTTACCAGCCCGGAAAGGACCGAGTCATGCGTCAGTTTGCCAAGAGCGTCGTCAAGTTCCTTCAGGCCGAAGACGGCCCGACCGCGGTCGAGTACGCCGTCATGTTGGCCCTGATCATCGTGGTCTGCATCGGCACGATCACGGCGCTGGGCCAGAACGCCAACAGCACCTTCGAGACCGTCAAGAACGCCATGCCCAGCGGTAGCTGAACCGGTCGCTTCGTCTGAGACAAGAGACCCCCGCGTCTCACGGCCGTTCGCGGCCGCCGGACGCGCGGGTTGCGGCTTGACGGCCAATCTCATGGTGCTCCGCGGGCGCGGGGCGATCGACCTCGACTGGCCCGTGAATGACTACCTGGGTGACGCCGGCCTCAGCGGCCGGGTCGGCGATGTCGCGGGGGCGACGGACCGGGGGGTCGCCGTCTAGTCCGGTACGTCCCAGACGAGCAGAGTACCGTCACTGCTGGCGGCGACGAGGCGTTTGCCGTCGGGTGTGAACTCCAGGCCGGTCGCGTGGCCGCGCAGGCCGGTGAACCGCTTCAACTCGCGGCCGGTGGCGACGTCCCAGGTGGTGATCGTCGGCATCTCGTTGGCGCCCGCGGCGGCCACCCGGCGGCCGTCGTTGCTCAGGGCGACGCATCGGACGGGATGTTGAAGCCCGCTGATCATCCGATCGATCCCTCCGGACTGGAATTCGGCGACGCGAACGGCGGTCCTAGGCCCGACGGCGGGCGAACTGGGCCCGGTAGGCGAACGGGCCTCGGCCACCATGCGAAAGTCCGGAGTGAGTGCGAACCGCCAGGCTTGTTCCCCGAATCTCGCTTCCAGTGCGCGGTCAAATGAATCGCCCGCCGTCGGCACATTGCCCCGCCCTGGTCCGCCGCTGGCGGAACCCCGGCCCCGACCACCTAAGGTCGTGTTGCCAACCTGACTCGCTTCACCGGTGGCGAGATTCCAGACCATCGCGTAGATCTGCGACGATGAGAAAAAGGCGGCGAATGTAGTGCCACCGGGCGGGAACGCGATCAACGTGGCCGGGCGCGGCTGGGCGTTACCGGGCAGCACCCAAGGCTTTCCCGTATTCAGGTCCCAGAACGCGAAAGGTTGAAAAACCGATGTCGCCGCAAGGAGGGTGGCATCGTGGTTCACAGCCAAGTGAGTGTAGATGTGCGCGACGGGGAGGCGATAGCGGAGTTTGCCGTTGGTGAGGTTCCAGACCCAAATCGCCGTTTCCACGTTCTCCAGATTGCCGGACTCCGATGGGATGATTCCGACGGCCGCGAGCGTGCGGGCGTCACCCGACACCGCCAACGCGCTGAACATCGGCAGTTTCGTTTGCCGGCCGTCGGCCACCGTTAACCGGCGCACTTCCCGCCCGGTCGCCAACTCGCGAACGACGATCGCGACTCCGCCGTCGGCGAGGGAAGCAACCAGTCCATTGGCCGTCTGCACGAACCCCGACGATTCGAGCATCGGCGGCACGGGCGCCCGATCAATGGGGTTGCCGGTCTTCCAGTTCCAGAAGTGCAGCGCTTGGTCGGCGGTAATCAGTGTGTCGCCGTTCGGGGTGAATGTCAGGGCGCTGATGCCGCCGGCCAATGGCAAGTACTGGCGGACCGCCCGGTTCGTGGCCAAGTCCCATTGCAGCAGGATGCGGTTGTCCGACGTCCGGTCCGGGGCGAGCAGGAATTGGCCGTCCGGCGTGAAGGAGAGGACAGAAGCGGCGGACGCATGACCGCCGAGCCTGTGAAGATCCTCACCGCGGGCGAACGCGCGAACGACGAGTTGAAAAGTCGCTGGTATCGGCTGGCCGTCGGGGCCGCCGCGGGGCGCCTCGCCTGTACGATTGTCAGTCATACAGAAGCCGGCGACTCGCGTGCTATTAGGGGCGACTGAGAGATTCTGCACTCCCCTCGCGAAAGCCCACTGCGCCGTTTCCTTGCCGGTCTTCGCATCCCACATGAGCAGCGCTTGGTCCCTGGCTAGGATGAGAGTGTTCGAATCGGCCGTAAACGCGACGGCGCGAATCGCGTCCGAATGACTTCGCAGTTCCTGCCGCTCCCGGCCGCTCGCGACGTCGCACACGCGAATGCTGCCGTCCTGCATCACTACGGCGATCGCCGATCCGTCGGGCGCGTGAGACGCTCGGGCGAGTGCGTTCGGGTCGAACGGCGGGTCAGCCAGCCGGAACGAGCGCTGCATCTTGCGTTCCGCCAAGTCCCACACCTGCGCGGCACCGTTGCGGCGGGTCGTGAGCAGGGTCTTGCCGTCGGGGGTGAGCGAGCTGGTCCAGAAGTTCGGGCCGTCGTCGGTCAGGTCGATGGCCCCGCGGTCGGCGCCGGTTGCTCGGTCCCAGAACCTCATGGAGCGGTCGCTCTGCGTCAGTAATGTCTGGCCGTCCGGCGTCACAAGGATGTGAGCGATCGCGGCCCCGTGCCGGAAACGCGACGTCCCCAGTCTCGCGACCACGCCGGCAGGCGGCGGCGGTTGGTCGGGATTGCGGTCGTCCGCTTTCGCTTGTGGGTCTTGTTTCTTTTCGTCGCCTGGGCCGAAGAGTGCTCCCGCACCCAAGGTCAGTCCGCCGACCAGTGCGACGAGCACGGTCGCCGCGGTAAGTTTCGGGAAGCCGAGCATCTGAATTCCTTCGCGGGCGAGGGTCAGGGACGACGGGGCGACGGCCCCGCCGGCGAGGAAGGTCATGGCCATGGTGGTCGTGGTCTGGATCAGTGCGGCGGGGACCGTCGCCGTCACAGAATCCGTCGCCAACAGAGTCGCGAACAGGCCGGCGGAGAGCGTCGCGCCGCGGCGCTCCATGCGGACACGCAACACCTCGCGGGCGCGATCGAGCCGCCGGCGGAACGTGCCGAGCGACCAGCCGAGCCGTTTCGACGCCTCGTCCTGCGTGCGGCCCTCGATGTAGCACAACAGCAAGGGTGCCCGCAGGCGGTCCGGCAGCCGGGCCAGTTCCGCGTCGAGCACGGCGAGCAGGTCAGAGAGCGCCGCGGCCGACGATGGGTCGCGCAAATCCTCGTGGGCAACCGTGACTCCGCGTTCGTATCGCTCCCGGCGTGCGTGCCGCCGTTGCGCTTGCTTACTCAAATGATAGGCGACGCCGTAAAGCCAACTGCCGACCGCCGCGGGCCGTTTGATCGAGCCGGCCTTGCGGGCGAGGACCAGAAACGTTGCCTGGAACGCGTCGTCGGCCGCGTCGGGGCCGAGCACGCGGCGGCAGACGCCACGGACGAGCGGCCCATGCCTCGCAACAAGCTGGGCGAACGCGGCTTCGTCGCGGGTGCCGGCGAAGCGGGCCACCAGAGCGGCGTCGCTGTCACCGTCGGCGCGGGGGGCGAGCAGCCGGCGCAAGCGCGGGACGATGTCGCGAAACGGCGTGGGAGGCATCGGTTGACCAGCCCGCAGCGCGAGCAAGGGAGGGCAACTGTCCCGTCATCAAGATAGTCGCCGGCCGGCCCGGGGATTGCGCAACTTTTTTCAGGGTTTCGGCGGCGAGCGGCGGCGGTGCGTCACGTCCCACAGTCGGAAGGGGTATGGGTTCGTACCGACGACGACTCCGTTGTTGGACCGCGTCGATGGGTTCGTACCGACCACAAATCCGTCGCCGGTCCGCGTCAGACGCAACGGTTGACCGTCATAGGGGTCCGCGGGCGCGGGCTTGAGCAGCCCCGCGGCGACGAGTTCGTCTGCCGTTACGGGCCAGGAACCTTTCGCTTTACGAAAGCGCTCGGCCGCCAAGGCGACGATGGCTCCCCGCAATTCTTCGTGGCTGCGGCGAAACTGGTCGCCGAGCTTCCAGAGCGACGCCGACAACATCCGGGCCAGCGGGGGTAACCGCTTGGAGTTGGCCGCCCACGCCTCCAGCCGCGGGCCCTGGTCCTGCGGAGGCAGTTTGGCAATCTCGACCAGGTCGGTCATCGCCGT
>DATJGQ010000053.1:0-11026 GCA_035494815.1 Gemmataceae bacterium | reverse complement strand
GCTTCCACGGCCAGCGGGACATCGCCGCGCAAAAGATGTTCACACCCAAAACCGCCAGCAGGGCGACAAACCAGCCGCTGTGGTAGACGTACCACTGCGCGTAGGACCGTCCGTAATCGGCTTCGACGATGGTGGTGGCGGCGATCACCGCCGCCAGCACGGCCAGCAGCACGACCGCGAGCTTCAACGATCCCAGCTGGCGAACCGCGTGTTTCAGGGCCACCTTGTTCGCGAGAGCGTGCCGGATTGCGTTCATGAGCGCGGGGTCCTCACGTCCCATTCGGGGGACGGATTCTATGCGGATTGGCGACGTTTGGGCAACGCCACTCCACGTTCGCCCAGCTGACCTTGATTCCGGCGCCGTCTTAGCTTATCCCATGTGACACGGGCGGTCCGCGCCCAAACCCCCGATCTTGGCCAGACGAAATCGTCAGGGAGGATGTCATGCGCTGCCGATTGTTCCTCTGCACACTTTTGGGCCTGCTTCTCTTGGGATGCGAGCAGAACACGCGGCCGAAGGCGGCCCGTGCCGTGCCCGGCCGCACGGGAAACTCCGCACCGCAAGCCTCGATCCAATCGCCGCCGCACGGATCCTACCGGTCCGGGGGGAGCGAAGAGTCGATCGACAAGTCCGGCGGCGAAGTCCGGCTCGATGCCATCACGCTGACCGCGCCGTCCGGTTGGGGCCGTAAGCGGGCGGAGTCGTCGTTCATCGAGGCCGAGTTCATGCTGCCGCGGGCCGAGGGCGACGACGCCGACGGCCGCCTGACTATCAGCAGCGCCGGCGGAACGGTCGAGGCGAACATCGACCGGTGGAAAGGGCAGTTCGGCGGCTCGCCCAAAAACGCGAAACAAGAGCAGATCGACGCCGGCGGGATGAGCATAACGCTCGTGGACTTCTCGGGTGATTTCAACGACCAGCGTGGGCCGTTCGCCCCGCCGGTCAATCGCCCCGGCTACCGCATGATCGCCGCTATCGTCCCCGGGAACGGCCAACTCCATTTCGTGAAAGCCGTCGGGCCGCAAAAAACGATCGAGGCACACGCCGACGAATTCAAGACGTTCGTCCGCTCCGTCAAACGTCAGTCCTAGCGGAGGGGCCACGCAGCCCAGGGAACATCAAGCTGAATTGGTTTGCCGCGCCAGATGGCCCAGCGCATCAGGTGATCCACGACCGTGAACGTCTGATGCTTGGCGTTCTCAGACCACAAACAGCGGACTGCCACATCCGCCACCGCCTGTCGGGTGGTTAGGCCGGGGGCCCGCCCTGTGACCGGCAACAGAACGGGCTCCCCGCGCATCCGGAAATTACTGAGGAATCCGGGCTGGAGGATGGTCCATTGAAGTCAGGATGTGCGTACGTATGCCTCCGACCGGGCCTTCTCCTCGAGGATCGGCATGGCCCCGATCAGCCGGAACATCCAGCGCACGAAAAACGAAACCCAACTATCCCCGGCCCCTGCAGCGGACACCAGGATAAAGCGTTGCACGCCGGCGAGCTCGGCGGACTTGGCCAAATTGATGACGCCGTCGCCGTCGACGATCCGACCGTCGGCCGGCACCCAACGATCACCCAAAGTGCAGATGACCGCCTGACATTCTCTGATCGCTCGCTGACAGTCCTCGGTTGATAGGGCGTTCCCTTCAACGACTTCGACGGCTCCGAATGAAGCCGCCCGGCGGGCATCCCGCGTAAAAACCTGCGGGGCGATCCCCCGATCCCTGAGCCGCCGCACCACGAGGCGGCCGCACCCGCCGGTCGCTCCGGCCACGAGGACCTTCATCGAAAATGCCTAGTGGTTGAGTTATCATCGCCGTGAGGGTTTTCGCCTCAGGCCGCCATACGGGTCCGTCTGAGGTTGCGGGCCGCGGACTTGGGCGAACGTCTGCTAGCGCGAGCAGGCGAATGGGGCGAGCGAGTTCCTGCTTTCGCCTTCCGGAATCGTCGGACCGTGGCCGTCCCTACGATCAAGCCAGCGAGAACGGTGAGTGCCATCCACTTCGCGTGAACACTCCATTGCGCCGGCAAGTCGCCGAACGCCAGTTTGAGCGGATGTCCCGCGGCGAGGGTCCCGCCCGAAGATTCGAAGGCGAACGGCCAGTCCGCGGCGGCGGCAACGCGCGGCAGGTTGCAGGTCACGTGACCATTTTCACCCGCATCGGCCCGAATGCGGACGATGGAGCTCGGCAGGTCCAGCGTGCGTTCCAGGGTGAGCGGACTGCCGGCGGCGGGCAGGTGGTAGGTGAATTTCACTTCGTATTTCCCCGGCAGCCAGGGGATGTCGGTCACCAGCCGGTTATCGAAGACAGAAAAACGCCGGCCGAAGAACTCCGTCGCAAAGGTTACGCGTTCGAAGTCGGCCGGGATACCCAAAGCCAGCGTGGTCAATGGCTTCTTATCCAACTCGCCGACGTACGTCGTCAGCGTCGGGTTTCTGACGAGCAGTGTTTCCGTAACCTCGACCACGCCGGCCTGCATTCGAACGTCGATCGTGTGGCAGTCGGCGACGAGCGGGCTCGGCGAGGCAACGGCATCGTAGACCGTAAGCTTAACCGGCGGCGCCGCGACGTCGAGCCGCACTCGCGGGCCGGGATAGTGGACGCCGTGCCGGTTCGCACCGGGAAGATAAATGACCCCCGGCTCGATCGGAAGGTTATAGAAGTGAAACCGCCCGCTCTCGTCCGTCACCGTCTGGGCGATCGGCCGGAGCGCACCGTCGGTACCGGCTCGCAAGACGACTTCGGCTCCCGAGACTGGAGCGCCGCCGAGCGTGCCGTTGACGACGACGCCTTCGATATGGTTCTCGGGCGTACCCGGATCGGCGCCGAGCGCGGCGATGAGCAACGCGTAGAGTAGCATTCGATCCTCCGACTTCGCCCGTCCCGGTTTCGCTCATCGCGCATTCATCACGGAATGCTCATGCTCGCGCGATTGCAGATCGTTCATTCGCCGGGTCAGGCGACGGCTGAACACCACGAGCCGCCCGACGTAGGCCGAAACCGCGGCCCAAGCAATGAAATAGGCGGCAATCACTGTTCCCATGGTCGTCCCTTTCCGCGCTGATCGTCCCCCCGGGGCCTAGGCGCGTTCGCCCGAGAACCCGTAATCGACATCCAGGTCTGCCTCCAACTCGGCGACGCGATCGGCCGCCCTCAGTTGTCGGCAGCGCAGGAGCGTGAGCATGACGAAGAACCCGGTGAAGCCGGCGACGGTCGCGAGCAGAACGGCGCGCATGCGTGGGTCCATGTCCGGCGTGACCGGGTGCACGCCGCGAAACCACCGCGTCGCGACGACGACCAGCGGAACGTCGCAAACGGCCATGACCGACAGTAAGGCACCCGTGCGGGCCCGGCGGTGCGGATCGTCAATCCCGGCCCGGACCAGGAAGATCCCGGCGTAAATCAGCCAGAGCACAAACGAGGATGTCAGCCGCGGCTCCCACGTCCACCAAACACCCCACGCCTCGTGGGCCCACAGGGATCCGGTCACCAGCGTAAGAGTTGAACAAAGCCAGCCGATCTCGGCGGACGCTTGTGCGACGTGGTCCCATGCCGTGCGACGCCGCGCGAGGTACATCGCCCCGCACGCACCCATACCCAGGCATCCCGCCAGACCGCACCACGCGACGGATACGTGCAAGTAGAGAATCTTCTGGACCTCCCCCATCGTCGCTTCGGTCGGGGCGACCCAGAAGATCAACGCCATCGCCGCCGGCAGCAGGCACGGGACCAGGACGGCGAGGCGAGTATGATCGCGCATGGCTTCAGTCCTCGATCGCGAACTCGAATACGAGCAGCCCCATCGTCATAAACAGGACGACGAAAGCGGCGAGCATTTGCACCCACCGCCACCATTGCTCGCCGACGTCGTCGAGGACCAAAAGGCGCGTCGCCTCCGCAGATGCCAGCATGACAGGGGTTGCGAGCGGCAGAAGCAGCAGCGCCAATAGACTTCCCCGGTGAGAAAGGCCGGCGGTCAATGAACTGACGAGAACGCCCACCGCCGCAAAGCCGAGGTTGCCGAGCGACGCGACCATTGCCAGTGAAAACGGCCGGCGCAGAAACGGCGTATCGGAGACGACGGCGAACGTCGGGATCAAAACACACTCTAACAGGCCAAGCGCCAGACAATTCACCACAACCTTGGCAAGAAAGATCACCGCCGGCGGGAGGGGATAGAGTAAGAGCGCCCTCCAGCAACCTTCCTCCCGCTCGCCGGCGAACGACCGGTCCAGGGCCAACGTCCCGGCGAAGAAGACGGCCAACCACAACGAAGCGCTGACCACCTGCGGCTTGTGAGCTATCGGCAGTTCGGTCTGCACTCCGAGCAGCAGTACGAGGACCAGTCCCAGCAGCAACATGCCCGGCCAAACCCGGCGGCCGCGGGCTTCCTCCGCGAGGTCCTTCGCCACCAGCCAGCCGAACGATTTGAGCGCATGACCGGCCGACATCATGCCCCCTTCGTTCGCATTTCAATGTTTCCGATCCTGCCCGCCTGGAGGCAAACGAGCCGATCCGCCAGGTTTCGGCTCAACTCGTCGCCGTGCGCGACGAGAAGGATCGACCGCTGGCGGGCGCGGAGGGATCTGAGGAATTGGATCAACCAATCGCGACCGCCGTCGTCCAGACTCGTGAACGGCTCGTCGAGCAGAACGATCGGCGGGTCGTGCACGACGGCCCGGGCGATCGCAAGGCGTTGCCGCATCCCGCGCGAGAGCCGCCCCGCTTGCTGCCCGGCGAAGCAGCACAGACCGATGACCGACAGCAGCTCGTCGGCGCGGGCCGTCACCCGGCTGAGCCCGCACATGCGACCGGCGAACAGCAGGTTTTCCCGTGCGGTCAGCGTGAGATACAGGCCGCATTCGTGACCCAGGTAACCGATAAGGCGGCGTGCGGCCGGCGAGCGCGCGGAGCTGCCGAACCACGAGACTTGACCGGCGGTCGGCACGAGCGCGCCGGCGAGGCACTGCAACAGCGTCGTCTTGCCCGCCCCGTTCGCGCCGGCGAGCAGGACGATTTCTCCCTCCCGGACGGCGAGGTCAACGCCGCGAAACACCGGCTGACGGCCGCGGACGTAGCCCAAGCCCCGGGCTTCAAGCGCAAACGAAGCTGCGTCGACGTCGGCGTCATCCGGACTGGCGGCTGCGATTGCGCAGCGGTTCTGGCCGATTGTGACACTCCGCACAGGCATGATGCTGACATCACTCAAAGCACCGACCTCAGGCAGCGCGCCGCCGCAGGCGTTCGTGAGCCGGACGTAGGTGCGAAGCCTTGGTGGATTCGCGCACGGCTCGCGCGGGCCGCCTCGGCCAAATTGAAACTAGGCCGCTGATCGTCGTGACGGCTCCGCCGAACCAGAGCCAACGCATCATCGGGTTTTCGACGAACGACAGCGCGACGCGTCCGTCGCCCAGGCCGGCATGAAGCACGGTGTAGAAATCGCCGCCCCAGGTCGAATGGATCGCGACCTGAGTCGTCCATTCGTTCTGCAGCAGGTGAAGGTGTCGGGCCGGCCGCTGTTCCACCGTCGGGCCGTTGCCGTGAGTCACTTCCAACACGGCGACGGCCTCCAGCTTGTCCGAGAGCTGTCGCTGCTCGAGTGCAACGTAACGAATTTCGCGATCGGCCCAGTGGATCACGTCGCCCTCGGCCATCTCGACTTCGTGCCGCCGCGTCCCGAGCGACGAGCCGGCCACGCCGACCGCCAGGGCGACGATCCCGAAGTGAGCCGTGTAACCGGCGTACCGGCGGCGGCCTTCGCGGGCCACCGTCAGGAGCCCGCGCCATAAACTGCCGGGCACTCCTGGCTGGCCCCGACGCGCGTCGAGGTACATTCCCGCAAGAAACGACCCGCCGGCCACCGTGCCCAGCCCGATCAAGACCAACGGGATGACGTGCCGCACGCCCACGGCGAATCCGCCGGCCGCGGCGGCCAGCCCGACGGCCGCACACCCGCCCAGAATGCGGCGCTGGATGAGACCGGGCGCACGGCCCCAGCGGGTCATGGGGACCGCCGCCGTCACCGTCATGAGCAACATGCCGACCGGTATCAGGGCGTTGTTATAGAACGGCGGGCCGAGCAGAATGGTCCGTCTCACGATGACGGCCGACAGCGGGGCGACGAGTGTCCCGGCGAGGACCACGGCGGCGAGCGCCAGTAACAGGAATGTGGACGCCAGGATCAGCGATTCGCGCGCCAGTAAGCTGCGCGACTTCTGCTGCGGCGCGAGCGATTCGCGCCGATGAACGACCAAGGCAATGCCACCGGCCAGCAATGCGGCCAGCAGGGCGAGGAACATCCATCCGATCGGCGACTCGCTGAACGCGTGCACGCTGCTGAAGACGCCGCTACGGGTCAGAAACGTCGCGAAGTTGCACAACCCGAACGTGAGGATTGCGAGCGCGATCGTCGTCTTCTTGAGAACGTTGCGGTGCCGCCAGGCCATCATGCAGTGGACGAGCGCCGTCCCGGTCAGCCACGGCAGGAACGAGCCGTTTTCGACCGGGTCCCAGCCCCAGTACCCGCCCCAGCCGAGCTGCTGGTACGCCCAGTGGGCCCCTAACAGCAGCCCGATTCCCAAGACGCCCCATGCCAACAAGGCCCATGGCCGAGCCATCTGCAGCCAGGCGGCGTCGAGCCGGCCGCACCACAACGCCCCGGCCGCCAGCGCGAACGGCACCGTCCAGGCGGCGTACGCGAAGAAAATCACGGGCGGGTGGATCATCATCGACGGATGCTGCAGGAGCGGGCTCAACCCGAGGCCCTCTTTCGGGGCCGACAGACTGGCCTGCATCGGGTCCGCGGCGAAGACGAGAATCGCCACGAGGAAGCCGAGGTATCCCATCAACAGACCGAATGCCGAATCCCGCACCGTCGGGTCCAGTGCCGGCAGCATCCGAAAGACGACGGCGAGTCCGGCAAGGAACCAGGCCCATAGCAACAGCGAGCCCGCCTGGCCAACCCACAACGCCGCGAGCGAATAACGCCAGGACAAGAGCTGGCTCGTATAGCGGACCACGTAATCGAAGTGAAAATTTCGTTGCAGCAGCGCGAAAGCCAGGACGAGCAGCACGCCAGTGAGACAGGCGAAAGCCACGACCCCGCAGGCGGACGCGGCTTTCTGGAGGACGCGGCTCGGCCGGCCACGGTACGCCATATGGACGTATGCCGCGTAACCGGAGCACACGAGTGCGGCGAGCAGACAGAACTGGCCGACGCTTCTCATACGTAACCTTGGGGCTCGGCCGTCGGGCGGCCGCGTATCGGCGGGCTTGGCAGGAGGGCTAACGGGGCGCCGCCGGTGGGGTCGAGGATTCCGTTTTGCCCGCCGCCGCGTATTTGCTCGCGCAGCGGGTGATGACGGTGGTGGCTTCCAGCCGGCCGTCGGGTCGCAAAACTCCCTCGGCGACGATGTCCTTACCTTCGCTCAGGTTGTCCGGGAGCACCCCTCGGTAATTCACCGGCAGATGGTGGCTGCTCCCCGCCAGCATAAAGGAAGCTGCGCGCCGATCGGCCGAGATGTCCAGCGAGCCGGCCATGAGTCGGCCGTTGACTCGCAACCGCCGGCCGTGCCATTGGTCCGGATGAGACGCACACTCGTCGACCAGCAAGTAGTACTGCCAACTGCCGGCCGCACCGAGGTACGCCACGTACCCGATTGCGGCGGCCATGACCGCCGCGCCCAGCACGAGTTTCGTACTGACTCGCATGTCTTCACGCCGCCCCGGGGCGACCAATTCGGTTCCGGCGACGCCCGGCGACACGGTGTCACCCGTGGCACGGCGGGGGACCGTAGCAGCGGATATCTGGAGTGTCAATCCGGACCCTCGCCCGCCGACGGTGGCGCGCGGGCTTGACAGGTCATGAGAGCGGCGTATTATCCGTCGCCCACGTCTGTACCAGGCTTTGCGCAACTTGCGGCGACGACGCGGGAAGGAGTTCGCGATGATCCTCCGCGTCGTCGGCTGCAGTTTCCACGACACGCCGGTCGTTGTGCGGGAGCGGTTGGCGCTAGGCGGAGACTCGCTCGCCAGGGCCCTCGACGAGCTCAATGCCCGCCATGGCTGTGAGACTTTTATCCTAAGCACCTGCAATCGTGTCGAAATCTATCTCGGCCGGGCCGATTCCTCCCTCGTCCCGGACGCCGAGTCGGTCGTCGCCTTGCTCGGCGAAATACACGGACTCTCGTCGGACTTGATCCGCCCGCATCTGTATGAACACACCGGTCCCGCCGCCGTCGGCCATCTTTTCCGCGTCGCCGGAAGTCTCGACAGCCTCGTCGTCGGTGAAGGGCAGATCGTCAAGCAGATTCGCGACGCATGCGAGACGGCGCGGGCGCGACGCTGCGTCGGTCCGCTCCTCAACGCGCTACTCCAACACGCGCTCCGTGCGGCCAAGCGCGTGCGGACCGAGACCGGAATCGCCCGCGGCCGCGTGTCCGTCTCCAAGGCCGCGGTGGATTATGTCCGCCAGGTGTTTTCCCACTTCGACGACAAAACGGTGCTGGTAATCGGCGCGGGCAAAATGGGCGAACTGACTCTCTGCCACCTGCGGGACCTTCATCCGCGACGCATCGTGGTCACGAACCGCAGTCCGGACAAGGCACACGCCCTTGCGACGCGGTGCGGCGGGCGGGCCGTGCCGTGGGAGAACCTCGACGACTCCCTGGCCGAGGCCGACATCGTCCTGAGCACGACCGGGGCGCCGGAACCGATCGTCACCAAGCCGCGGTTCGACAAGGTGCTGGCGCGGCGGACTCAGAAATCAATCGTCATTCTCGACATCGCCGTCCCCCGCGACTTCGACCCGGCGATCCACGACGGCGAACGGGCCTGCCTGATCAACGTCGACGATCTCAGCCGCTTCCGCGACCGGACGCTCGCGGAACGCCGCAAACACATCGCGGCGGCCGAGGCCCTGGTCGCCGAGCAAACGCGGGCGTTTTTCAGGGATTGGAACCGCCGCCGCTATGGGCCGGTCATCGAGCGGCTGACGCGAGATTTCGAGGCCAAGCGGCAGGCCGTGGTTCGCCGACTTTTCGCGAAGCTGAGCGGCGAGGTGAGCGAGGCGGACAGAGAGTACATCGAAGGCGCTTTGCGCCTGTTCGAAAGCCGGATCCTGCACGGCCCGATCAGTGCGTTAGCGATGGAAGCGGAGCAACCGCGGGCGGCCGCCGACGGACAGGGCCTGCTCGACGCGCTGCGGAGCCTGTTCCGATTGCCGGAATGCCCGGTTGGCGATTACGTCCAAAGGAGCCCGGGCCGCGCGTCGCTCGACGCGGCCGTGTAGAAATGCGAAGCCGCCGTCAGCCGCCGGAAGACCCGCAAAGGGTCGCCCGTCGGCGACGGCGGCGGTCGGCGCGTCACCGCCGACCTTATCCGGTCACTCGTTTGAAGTGAGTGTCGAATCCCGGAGTGACCGGACCTCTGCTAGTCGAAGGTGGCACCGGATGGCCGACTCTCCGACCAGCCGAAGAAGCCCCAAATAAACATCAGCAGGCCTGCAAGTCCGAGCGGGATGCCTATGGGCAGCAGCACCATGCTGACGCCCATCCCGAGGCCGGTGATCATCAGCATCATGCCCGCGATGATGGCGAAGCCGTGTCCGAACAATCGGCCGAACGCTTTCACCATCTCTTTGCCCGCAGATTTGGCTGCAAACATGGCACACCTCCCAGGCCGCGAGGGTCGCTGCCGGATGCAGGAGTGATTGCTTCGACGCTGATCCGAAACAAAGCAATGGCCGTGCCGCGGCGCGTGTCAACGCAGATTCTCGATCAAAACTCGGCCAAGGAGTCTGGCAAGCGGCTCAAACAACGCGAATTGAATCCCGGGGTTGCTTTGAATACGTGAGCAGTCCGTCCCTATCGCGTCGATTCGCGCCAACGACTGTGCCATTCTGGCGTACTCGTGTGACGAATCGCGTGTGGTGCAATCGTGGCTGTTGGCCGTTCGTACGTTCACCACAACGCGCCGCGGGCTGCTTGGGAAATTCTCCACAGCGGAGACCGTGCAGCAAGCGCGGCCGTGTGTCTTGTGGCCGTTGATGGCAGACGGCACCGGGCCTGCCGAAATCGAAGCCTGCCACGACCGCCCGAACCGGGCCGGCTGGTCGATCGGCGAAGTCGGCCGACGGCTCGTGATCCCGAGGGCCCGCTACGCCCCGCCCTTGAGGCTGAGTTGGTTCGATCCGTGGCAGTCGCTGGTGCGAGGCTTCGTTCCGGGACAGGTAGGTGCCAACGATCCGAGTGACGTCGGCGCTCCCGGTTAACCGGCGAGCCCGTCGGACGACCGTGCCAAAGCGGACCATTTCGTCCGCCCGGACATGCCGATCGACGCGTCGGCGTTCGCCGCCCGCCCGCCACCCCGGGGCCGGGGGTGTCGGCGGTCGTATTCCACGGCGTCAGCCCGTCGCGTGAAAGTCAGCCGTTGCTCGGAGCCGTCGCCGCGGGGCGTCTACTCCGCGCCCACGAAGCGATGGGCGATCCGGACAATGTCCCGCTCCGTGACAATGCCGACCAAGCGGCCGTTCGTGACGACCAGCAAACTGTCAACACCTGATTGCTTCATGAGGCATACGGCGGCATTCAGCGGTGTCTCGGGAGTCACTGTGCTGAGTTCGGTCTGCATGATCTCTCCGACCGACGTGGGTTCGCCGGGCGCGTCGCGGGACCGAATTAGGCGCACCAGATGGTACCAGGACACCAAGCCCACAAGCTGGCCCTGCTCGTTCTCGACCGGCACGTGTCGGATCCGCTTCCAGCTCATGAGATGAAGGACCAAGTCCACCGGTTCCTCTGGGTGGACGGTCAGTAGATCGGTTGTCATGAATTCTTCGATCCGCATGTCCGCATCTCCCTTCTCAAGTTCGCTTGAGGTCGCGGGGTGCCAGCGGTGCACCGGTTCGCCCTGCCATTGTCGAATTGCCATACATGATGTCAGACTGCGAAGGACAACGTCGGGCTGATCCTGGGATCGCAGGCGATCGAACGACTCGAGCTGCCATTCGGCGCCGGTTTGTCCGGAC
>DATJGQ010000052.1:0-3249 GCA_035494815.1 Gemmataceae bacterium | reverse complement strand
CGCGGAAGCCGGTGAGCAGCTTCTTCGGCGGGCCGTCGGCGTGGCCGTCCCCGTCCTTGTCCTCAAACACGAGGATGTCCGGCGACTGGCAGACATAGACCTTCCAGCCGGGACCGACCGGGTCTTTCGCCACCGCGATGCCGAGCGGGGCGAGGAGCTGAGGCGACTGGTAGAAGACCGTGACTTTATCCGCTTTGCCGCGGCCCTGGCTGTCTTCGAGGATGAGGATACGGTCGCCCTCGGGGCGGTTCGGCGGGCGCTTGTGCAGCGTATGCCGGTAGTTGACCGACTCGCAGACCCACACCCGGCCCTTGTGGTCGATGTCCATCGAGGTCGGGTTGGCGAACAGCGGCTCCGACGCCCACAGCTTCCACTCCAACTCCGGGTTGGTGACGGTGAACGTGGCCTCGGCCTTCTCCGGAGGCACTTGAGCGGCGAGCGGGTTGGCGGACGCGAGCAGCACTCCGAACACGAGAACGGCGAACGGCTTGTGCATGAGGATATCCGTCGGAGAGTTCCGTTACCCGGTGGGGGAAGTCGATGCGGCCAGTATAGCGGCCCGTTCGGGGTGTTCACCAGTCGATTCAGCGTGCGGGGATTGAGCATTTTGATGGATGCCGCGGGCGATTAGCGCTGCTCGGCACGATCCTTGCGACATAGCGGGTCGCCGACGGCAGTCGCGACGGCTGCTGTCCGGGACGAGTCGCAGCCGCGGGACCGTACTCGGCCGGAGCCGCCATGCGCATCACGATACTCGCCTACGTCGAAAACGAAGCAGACAAAGCGTTTGATGTTGTGGTGGGCCAAGTCGCCGCCGCCTTACGAAAGGGCGGGCACAAGGTTTCGATCCTCGGCGTCCACGGCAACATCGGCAAGCTGATCTCCGGCCTGAAGCGCCGCAAGCCGGACCTCGTGTTCAACCTGATGGAGCAGTTCTCCGAGGACATCCACAGCGACGTGGCGGCCGTCGGCCTGCTCGACCTGCTCGGCGTGCCCTACACCGGCGGCGGCCCCGGCGAGTTCTATCTCCAAGAGGATAAGGCGGTCGCCAAGAAACTGCTCGCCTTCGAACACGTCCGATTCCCCGATTTCGCCGTTTTCGCCAAGGACACCGGCTTCGAGACCGGCGGCAATCTGCGCATGCCACTGTTCGTCAAGCCGCTGCGGGCCGACGCCTCCATCGGCATCAACGGCCGCTCGCTCGTCCACACCTCCGACGAGCTGATGAAGCGCGTCAGTGCCATCCACAAGGAGGTCCACGACGCGGCGCTGGCCGAGGAGTACATCGAGGGCCGCGAGTTCTACATCGGCGTGTTGGGCAACGCGCAGCCGACCGCCTTCCCGCCCATCGAGATCGACTTCACCGGCTTCCCCGAGAACAAGCCGCGGATCATGGACGGCAAAGCCAAGTTCGCCGAGGGCACGCCGGAGTACAAGGGCACCAAGGCCGTGTTGGCCGACGTGCCGGACGAGCTGCGGGCCAAGCTGCAAGAGGTGTCGCTGAACGCCTACCGGGCGCTCAAAGTGCGCGACTACGGCCGTGTGGACTTGCGGCTGACCGAGGCCGGCGACATCTACGTGATCGAGGTGAACGCCAGTTGCTACCTGGAGCAGTCTGGCGAATTCGCCACGGCGGCCGCTGCGGCGGGGATCGATTACGTGGCGCTGATTAACCGCATCGTCGAACTGGCCGCCGAGCGCGCCGAACACCGCAAAGTGAAACGGCTGGTATGATCGGTTCGCGACGCTTCGCAGAAGCGTCCCGGACTTAGGCGAAGTAACTCCCGCGCACGACGTGGTTCATCGCCAGTGCCGTCACCAGTGACGTGAGCGCGATCACCACACGCTCCTCCCGGTCGGCCGGGTAGACCTGGTGCAACTCTTCGGCCCGCTTCGCCAAGTACGCCAGCAGTGGCCGCGTGCGCTCCGGGAAGTGGCCGGTCCAACGGAACACGACGGCCGCCAACTCATTCCGCAGCCGGTGGATCAACTCGGCCGCCGATTTGCGCGGGGCGTCACTCGTCCCGCCTTCCGGCGCGCCCACGTCCTCAAAGATCGCTTGCAGCGCCCCGTCCAGGCCGGGCGGCATCGCCACCTCCGCGGTCGGGTGGCCGTAATACTCCTCCAACGTCGTGCTCAGCGCGCCCACGTCCTCATCGAGTTCGATGTCCTCAACCAACGGCGGTTGGTCGCCGAGTTCCTTCATCCGCCGGTCGCAGTACTCCAGCTTGGCCAGTGCGGTCGGCCAGCCGGCGTACTCGGCCCGCCAGTTGCGCCCCGGCGTCATCCAGACGGCGAACGTCTCCGCCCAGTCCTCGTCGGGGTGCTTTTGGGCATAGAAGCCGGGCAGGTGGCGGACAAACCGCCGGCTGAACGGCACGGGCCGGTATTCCTCCTCATAGGGCTGGGTGATCGAGCCGAAGTGCTTGACCCATTCCGGCTCGTCGTAGAGCTTGTATGCGTAGTTGACGACGTGGCCCATCTCGTGGCGCAGATAGCGGAGGATGTCCGCCCGCCCGACCCCCTCGACGAAGCCCGCGCGCTCCGCGTGCATCTGCGTCAGGTCAGGCCGGGCGAGGTAGAACGGGATGGCGATGGCCACGGTGTCGAACGGCACGCCCCACTCGGTGGAGAGGTAGAAGTGCGGCTTCACGCGGCAGATGCCGGTACGGTCCAACTCTCGCCGGAATTCGTCGATGATTGGCTGCAATTGGGTATCGTCGATGCGCAGCCCCAAGTCGCGTAGCCGCGTGGAAGGGCCATGGCCCTCCGGCATCGGTGGTTGGGGCGGCGGCATGGTGACGGCTCACTGTCAGGCGCGGCGCTTCTCAATACAGTGACCGAGCAAAGAGCGTGCCCACGAGGTTCCCGCACCGCGGGCGCGATTCTCGCGCCTGAGAGAGAATATGGTTGTGCGCCGCAGGATCGCACCGTACGCTGAGTTGGCAATTGTGCCCGGTCACGTCTCCAGGCCGGGGAAAACCGCCCATCTGATGATCTGCTGAAGGCCCGTCTGACAGCGGCGGCGTTTGGCACTTCAATTGCTGGCCAGAAACCGGCCCTTGCGCCGAATCACCATCGCCCTCGACTCAACCGGTCGGCCGACTGGGGGACATCGTGGCGGATCAACGCGAGCAACCGGCCGCCGATGATCGGCGCGGCGAGGACGCGCAGGCTCAGCACAAGAAGCCATCGACCACGCCGGCCGAGGAACGGGGGGAGCGCCTAGATTACGGTAAGACCGTCGCC
>DATJGQ010000051.1:0-6070 GCA_035494815.1 Gemmataceae bacterium | reverse complement strand
GATTGTTATGGTCGAGCCGCGGCGGCTTGCCGCCCGCGCCGCGGCGCGGCGCATGTCCGTCGAGCGCGGCACCCGCGTCGGCGATGTCATCGGCTACCACGTCCGCTTCGACCGCCAGGCTGGGCCGAGCACTCCTATCCTCGTCGTCACGCCCGGCATTCTCTTGCGGATGTTGCACGACGATCCGTATCTGGAGTCGGTCGGCACGATCGTCTTCGACGAGTTCCACGAGCGTGGCCTGGAAAGTGACCTCGCGCTCGGGCTGGCGCGGCTCATTCAACAGACGGTGCGGCCGGAGTTGCGTGTCGTCGTCATGTCGGCGACGATCGACTCGGACAAGGTCGCCGCGTTTTTGGGCGGCTGTCCGCTCATCGTCAGTGAAGGACGACTGCATCCGGTTGAGATTCGCTACGAGCCGCGGACGCCCGATCAGCCGTGGCCGGTGGCCGTCGCGGCGGCGGTCGAGCGGCTGCTGAAGCGGGCGGACGGCGACGTGCTCGCGTTCCTGCCCGGTATGGGCGAGATTCGCGCGGCCGAGCGCGAGTTGCGGCCGCTGGCCGAGCGACTTGACCTGGCGGTCTTGCCGTTGCACGGCGACCTGCCGTCGGACCAGCAAGACGCGGCGCTTTTGCCGCTCGACCGACGCAAGGTCGTGCTCGCGACCAATGTTGCCGAGACGTCCGTGACGGTCGAGGGCGTGACCGGCGTCGTCGATACGGGACTCGCACGGGTATTGACGTTCGACCCGCACGTCGGCCTCGATCGACTGGAAGTGACGCCGATCTCGAAATCATCGGCCGATCAGCGGACCGGTCGCGCGGGGCGGACGCGGCCGGGCGTCTGCGTCCGTCTCTGGGGCGAGACGAACCATCGGACGCGGCCGGATGAGACCGACCCCGAAATTCGCCGCGTGGATCTGGCGGGGGCGGTGCTGCATTTGCTCGCCCTCGGCGAGACCGATTTGTTGCCGTTCCCGTGGTTGGAACCGCCGCGGGACGCGACGGTCGGACAAGCGCTGACGCTGCTTCGCCGGCTCGGCGTGGTCGAGGGCGACGTTGTTACGGACCTCGGCCGCGCGGTCGCTCGATTGCCGGTCCACCCGCGGCTCGGGCGGATGCTGGTCGAGGGCCATCGGCTCGGACGGTCGGAACAGACGGCGCTGGCGGCGGCGCTGCTGGCGGAGCGCGACCCGTTCGCCCGCGGGCCGAACGCGCCGCCGCGACTCGGGCCGCCGCACCCGACGGTGAGCGACGTTCTCGATCGAGTCGAGGCGCTCGAAGAGTTCGAACGGTCAGGATGTGAAGCGACTCCGTTCGGGCCACTCAACCGCGGGGCGGCGCATTTCATTTTGAGGGCGCGGGAGCAACTCGCGCGGGCGGTTCGACAGGAGATGGCGGAGGTCAAGCCGCAAGCGGCGGAAGACGGAATGTGTCGCGCCTTGTTAGCCGCGTTCCCCGATCGCGTCGCGCGACGCCGCAATCCGGCGGGACGGAAAGGCGTCATGGTCGGTGGCCGGGGTGTCAAACTCGCCCCGTCCAGCGGCGTGACCGATTCGGAACTGTTTCTCTGCGTCGACGTCGACGACGGCGATACCGAAGCACTTGTACGGCTCGCCTCGGTCGTGCAGCGCGACTGGCTACCAGCCGCGCTGACGAGTTCGGCCGTCGAAGTCGCGTTCGATCCCGACTCCGAGCGCATCACCGCCCGCAAGCGGGTCCGCTACGACGATCTGGTCCTCGAGGACGCCCCCGCGTCGTTTCCCGACGAGGAGCAGGCCGCGCGCGTGCTCGCCGCCGCCGCCGCCGAGCGACTGCCGCGGGTCCTGCCGCCGGACGAGTCACCGGCCGGGGCATTTCTGCTGCGTGTGCGGTGTCTGCGCGAGTGGATGCCGGAACTGGGCCTGCCCGCCTTCGACGAGAAGGACCTGTGCCAGATGTTGCCGTGGCTCACTCCCGGCCGACGATCGTTCGACGAGTTGCGAAAGGCGGACTGGCTCGCCGCAATCCAATCCCGACTGACCCACGTCCAACGGCAAGCCGTCGAGCGCGACGCGCCGGAGCGAATCGCGGTGCCGAGCGGAAGTCACATCGCCGTGAAATACGAACTCGGCCGGACGCCCGTGTTGGCCGTGCGGATTCAGGAAGTGTTCGGCCTCGCCGAAACGCCGCGGATCGCCGGCGGCCGGGTGTCGGTACTACTGCACCTGCTCGCGCCCAACGGCCGGCCGCAGCAGGTGACAGACGACCTCGCGAGTTTTTGGACGAACACGTACGCGGTGGTACGTAAGGAACTGCGGGCACGGTACCCGAAGCACGCCTGGCCGGAAGATCCGGGGCAGGCGTTGCCTGAACGACGGCCGCGACGGAAGAAGAGTTGACCACGAAAGACACGAAAAATACGAAATTAAGAGTTTGAATTCTTGATTTCGTGTTTTTCGTGTCTTTCGTGGTTAATCCTCGACTTCTATCCGATCATCGCCCGGAATTCTTCGAACAGATACGCGCTATCGTGCGGCCCCGCGGACGATTCGGGGTGGTACTGGACGCAGAAAAGCGGCAGCCGCTTGTGCCGCAGGCCTTCGAGCGTCTTGTCGTTCAAGTTGATGTGCGTCGGCTCGACGTCCCGTGGCAGCGTGTCGATGGCGACCGCGAAGCCGTGGTTCTGTGTCGTGATCTCGACCTGTTTCGTCCGTTCGTTCAGCACCGGCTGGTTGGCGCCGCGGTGGCCGAACTTGAGCTTGAACGTCTTCGCCCCGAGCGCCTGGCCCAGGAGTTGGTGCCCCAGACAGATGCCGAAGATC
Source organism: Gemmataceae bacterium (assembly GCA_035494815.1). Taxonomy (GTDB): domain Bacteria; phylum Planctomycetota; class Planctomycetia; order Gemmatales; family Gemmataceae; genus DATJGQ01. The sequence continues at coordinate 3,270 of DATJGQ010000051.1, read as the reverse complement.
GGTTTCTTGCCGATGAGGCCTTTGATCGTCTCGATCGCGTAGCCGAGCACCGCCGGGTCGCCGGGGCCGTTCGAGAGGAAGACACCGTCGGGCTTGAGCGCGAGAACGTCGTCCGCCTTCGCCGTCCCGGGCACGACCGTCACCCGGCAGCCGACTTGCACGAGATACCGCGGGATGTTCCGCTTCATGCCGTAGTCGATCGCCACGACGTGGCACGCGGGCGGTCGTGCGGCGACGACATGATCGACCAGCGGGTGCGTCGTCCCCTCACTCCACGAGAACGCCTTCTCGGGCACGACTTCTTTCACGAGGTCCCGGCCGACGATGTGCGGCGAGGTGCGGGCTTTGTTCACCAGCGCGGCGTCGTCTATGCCGGTCGTCGAAATCACGCCGTTCATCGCCCCGCGGACACGAATTCGACGCACCAGCGCCCGCGTGTCGATCCCTTCGATGCCGGGGATGCCGTTCTCTTTCAGATAGTCGTCGAGGCTCTGGTGCGAGCGATAGTTACTCGGGTGACGGGCGAACTCGCGGACGACGAACCCTTCGACCTGTGGCCGTTTCGACTCCTCGTCGTCGGGGTTGACACCGTAGTTGCCGATGTGCGGGTAGGTCATCGTGACGATCTGACCCTTATACGACGGGTCGGTGAGCACCTCCTGGTAGCCGGTCATGCTCGTGTTGAAGACGACCTCGCCGAACCGTTCGCCGACGGCGCCGAATGCGCGGCCGGTGTAAACCGTGCCGTCTTCGAGGGCGAGTTTCGCGACGCGGTCGGGCATTCGGTACTCCGGAGACGGGCGCAAACTCCCTCTAATGTAGCAAGCACGAGCGGCGACGGCGATTGACGCGACTTACCTAGGAACGAAAAACCCCGGCGGGGCGACGATTGATCGTCGCCCCGCCGGGGCCTGGATCGAAATCGTACGCGACCTTGCCGGTTAGACGGCGACTCCAAAGCGGCTCTCGTGGCGACGTCGCCAGCCGACGACGCCGGCGCCGGCGGCGCAAAGAGCAAGAATCAGCGCCGGCTCGGGCACCGGCACCAGCTGCACAGACGTCGCGCCGTATTGCACCTGATAATTCGCCGGAAGGCCGCTCACCGTACCAAACGTACCAGTGCGGGAAGTGTAGTTTGCCAACGTGTAAGTGGAGCCGGCGGTCGGCGTTCCGGAGATCGCCAACGTGCTGCCGGCCGCCAGCGTCAAGGGGCCACTGATATTGAGCAAGTCGCTCGATGTGCCGGCGCCGATGTCAGCGGCGTAAGTGCCGGTGATCGAGGCGCCGCCGCTGCCGACCGCCAGTGTCCCGATCGACGTTGTCGGCGAGGCGGGTGCGATGGTCGCGCCATTTGAAACCGTCAAGGTGCCGGCCGAGACGCCATTGCGGTTAACTGTCAGCGTTCCTGACCCGGCGGTCAACCCGTTTAACGACAGGGTGCCGGTCCCTGTGCCGCCGATCGACCCGGTGGCATTAAAGGTGACCGGGCTGTTGGCGAAGGTAATCGGTGAGTTGGTATTGATCGCCAGCGTGGGGGCGGTGGCGCCGTTCGCCACGAATCGCTCCGAATTCGAGTTGATCGCGAACGCGCCGGCGCTCGTGTCGAAGGTGAGCTTGTTCAGGTCGAACGGATTGGCGATATTCTGAGTCGTGTTCAGATTGTTCGATCCGGCGAATAGGAGGTCATTCGTCGGCCCACTGGTGGGAACGCCAGCGACCCAGTTCCCTGCGTCGTTCCAGACGCCAGTCGCGCCGCCGCCGAGCCATACGTTGGTCTGGGCCGGGGCGGGTGCTGCCGAGGCGACGAGCAGCACGGCACAGAGGCAGAATGGGACCATCCTGAGGCGAGGGGGACGCATGCGATGAAACCTCGTTGGTGACTGACGGCCCCGGACAGATTACGGAATAAGTCCGGTGTGGCCGGCCATTGCACGGTCGTCGTCGTATAGGATGAGAACTTTATTGCGACTGTCAACAAAAAACGCCGGAAGTTTTTGGGAGAGACCGTGGTTTGTCAAAACCGGCGCCAGCTCCTGACTTTGACAACTCGGGACGAATCACCAGCGCATCAGGGCTGTGCCCCAGGTCAGTCCCGCACCAAATCCGCTCAAAACCGTCAAATCGCCCGAGCGGAGCCGGCCCTGCGCGAGGGCCTCATCCACCGCCAGCGGGATCGAGCCGGCCGAGGTGTTTCCGTACCGGTCGAGGTTGCTGTACACCTTGTCCCGCGGAATTTTCAAAGTGTCGCAAGCCGCGTTGATGATGCGGATGTTGGCCTGATGCGGGATGTACAAGTCCACATCGCCCGGCGTCATCTGGCGGGCGTCGAGCACGTCCTGAATCGTGTCGTTGAGAATGGCGACCGCCCAGCGGAAGACGGCCCGGCCGTCCATGTACATGTAATGCTTGCCCTCGGCGAGGAGCTTCGGCTCCGCCGGTAGCCGGCTGCCGCAGGCGTAACGGATGAGTTGGTCCGCGCCGTGCCCGTCGGAGCCCATGCTGTAGGCGAGGATGCCCTGGTCCGGCCGGCCCTTGGCGATCAGGAACGCGCCGGCGCCGTCGCCGAAGAGCGGGTACGTCTTGATGTCGGCCGGGTTGAGGATGCGCGAGTTGCAGTCGCCGCCGACGACCAGGCACAAATCGCTGGCACCCGACAACACGTACGCCGCCCCGGTGATGAGTGCGTACATGAATCCGGCGCAGGCGGCCTGCAAGTCCACTGCCGGGCAGACGAGTTTCAATCGGTCCTGCAACAAACACGCCGTCGACGGAAACGAGTAATCCGGCGTGAAGGTGCCGACGAGACACAGATCGATGTCGCGGGGGTTGACGCGGGCGTCGGCGATGCAGCGGTTGACCGCCTCGAGGCACAGGTCGCTCGTCGCCTGTTCCGGTCGGGCGTGGCGGCGTTCCAGGATGCCCGTCCGTTTGACGATCCAGTCGGAGTCGAACCCGAACCGCTCGAAGAGTTGCTGGTTATCGACGACGACGTCGGGCACGTAGCTGCCGGTTCCGAGGACGCGGAACCCTGTGAGGCGTCGGCAACGCGGTCGGGGCGGGCTGGCCCGTTCGGTGTACTCGGCGCCGGTCGTCATCAGGACGATTCCCCGGAGGGTGGGTCGTCAGGCGAGTTGAAGAAGGAAGTATAGTCGGGCGACGCGGGTCAGGCTAGCGCAGTGTCAACCAAGAACCGCGGGCGTCAGCCCGTGGGTGAGGCTCAGGCTAGCGCAGTGTCAACCAAGAACCGCGGGCGTCAGCCCGTGGGTGAGC
>DATJGQ010000050.1:0-5104 GCA_035494815.1 Gemmataceae bacterium | reverse complement strand
ATACTGTCGGGCGGCGGAGGGCACTGTCGGGCGCCAAGACCTTTAGTGTCGTCGCCGTCATCGTCGGTAGTGTCGGTAGTGTAGGTGCCGGTGCCGCCAGAGAGGATGAACCAAACCGAAGGCTGCCCTCCCTTTGGGCCGATCTCCGGCTTCGTCCACGACCCCCCGCCTGCCGCGACCAGTTGGTCGAGGGCCAGACGGGCCTGATCCGCGTCACGGTATTTTCGGCTGTTGGACTTCTGCAGGGCACGGGCTGTGATCCGCCCTCCCCGGGCCTCGATGAACTCCACCAGCCGCCGCGCATCGGTCTCTTCTGTTGTCTCGGACAGCGTGGCGTACAGCCCCCCTCGCCCACCTGCCGAAAGCCCACGACGACGCCGTGGACGCCGCCGCCCTGTCCCCGGATGGAAACCTGCTCGCCACCGGCGGCCGCGACCGGGTTATTCGCCTGTGGCGATCTGATGGCACGCCAATCCTGAGATTGCCTGCGACGGCGGCCGTCACAATGGTGGCGTTCACGCCGGACGGTAAGGACCTAATCACGCTCGCCGACGGCGAACGTGGCTTACGGCGATGGCACCTCGACCGACTTGAGGCCGAACTGAGTGCCCTCGGTCTCGATGCACCTGGACCGTGAAAGTACAGCGAGTCCGCCGGTTGTAGCGAATGGGTTGTTACCGATCTTTGCGATCCCGGACATTCAGGTTTCCGGCGAAGGCGAAGTCCTGCACCCGGCCGAAGTCGTCACTGGCAGCCGCTTCGATGGTGACGGGCCGGCCGGTCAACCCCTGCTTGAACTGAATGTCGAACGTCAATGTCACCGTCGGTGAATTCGGGCCGGCTGCCGTGACGGTGCTCGTCTTGAGGAGAATACTGACGTAGCGGTTCGCCAGAACGTCATCACTGCCCATCGGCTTGGCAGGCCCGAACTGGCCCGTGTCGGGGTTGAACAGGCTGACGGTCTTGTCGGCCTCGTGGAACTTGATGAGCGCCAGCGTGCCATAGAAGTTCCGCAGGCGAATCTGCACATCCTGGAGCGTGTGCCAGGAAGCGCCGTCGGGGACGGTCCAGTCGAGCGCGAGCTTGGCCCGGTCGCCCGCCGTGACCGTTGTGCCGGGCGGGTTCAGGACGAACGTGCCGACCGCGTTTTTAAACCCAAACGACACATCATAGTTCTTGTCGATGCCGTTGCTCACAATGTGAAGGTAGTAGGTCCCCGGCGTGGGCAAGGAAACGGTGAACTGGCCATTTTTCGCAAGCGCCTTCACGGAGCTGGCGAGCGTCTCGCCCGGGTCGATGGTGAGGTTCGCGTTCGCGTCCCGGATCACTTCCGTTACCAGGGCGGTGTTCACGGGCGTGGTGGTCACGAAAAGGTTTCCCGCGGCCGGGATTGTGAACGAGTAGAAATCGTCCAGGTCGATCCGGCCGACGAACTGGCTGGCGACGAGCGTGGTGGCGAGCGGCGCGGGGAGCGTGCCGATGAATTTGGCGCCCGCGAGTGTGTTGCCGGCGGTGTCGGTGGAGGTGGCGCTCATGGTGAGGGTGTAATCGGCGCTCCCTGTGGTACCGGTCCCGGGGCGAAAGACGCGGAGATAATAGATGCCGGGCGTGTCGAGCGTCTGGGCGATCCCGTTAGCGCCGGGTGCCAGAATCTCGTCGTCATCGACTTTTTGATTCAGGTTATCGTCGCGGCTGAGCTCCATGTCGGCGTCGCCGGTGAGGGCGGAAAACTGGGCGAGGAACTTATACGGCCCGCTGTTACCCAGGGTAAAGCGGTAGAAATCGTCGACGTCGTCGGCGCCAAGGACCGGATCGCCCCGGGCGGTCGTGTCGATCGAGCCGTCGCCCACGAAGTCGGTGAAGGTGCGAGTCGCGCCCAGGACGCCGACGTTGCGGGCGGAAGCGGTCGTGTCGCCGGCGTTGTCCACGGGCGCCGTGGCGAAGACGATGCCATAGTTCGTGCCCAGCGTCCCGGCGGAGGTGATCTGGACGAAGTACACGCCCTTGCCGGGGATATTCACCTTCTGCCGGACGTCGTCCGCCGTGGCAACGGTCTTGGTCAGCAGCGCCTCGCCCCGATCGATCAGGCCGTTGCCGTTGGCGTCCTGGCCGATCGTGACCGTGAACGGTTCGCCGAACAAGGAGAAGAAGGCGTTGAGCTGCAGCGGAACGGCAATCGACAACTTGTAAAAGTCAGCGGCGTCGCCCGGCCCGACGAACTCGATGGTGTCGGCCGCGTCGCCCGACAGACCCATGCTGCGCGCCGTCGCCGGTGTGTTGCCGGCGGTATCGACGGCGAGCGTCATCTGGTACGCCGGGCTGCCGATGCGTTGCGCCACGCGCACGTAGTAGGTTCCGGCGGCCACGGCATGCGAGACGAACTCGCCCGCATTCGTCTTGAATGTGGCGCTGGCGTCGAGGATTTCGTTACTTTCCACGACGCCGTTACCGTTGATGTCCTGGATCAGGTCCAGGTCGGCGTCGGTATTGACCGCCGTGTCCGGGAACGAGGCGGTGACCGTCCCCGGGTCGGTGAGGGTGAACTTGTAGATGTCCAGCTTGTCGCTAAAGCTCACGAAATCGGCCAGGTGCGTCCGGCCGAAGAGGTCGCCGATGTTCGTGGCAGTGGCTAGCGTGCCGCCGGCGCGGTCGGAATTGGTGACGGAGACGGACAGCGTGTAGGGCCCTTCCCCGTCCAACCGGAGCACCCGGACAAAATAGGTGCCGGCGAGCGAGGTGTCGGTCGAGACGTCCCCGTACGGATTCGTTTCGCCGAGGAGGATGTCGCCCGAGTCGATCTGACCGTTGCTGTTGGCGTCGCGGATGATGTCGAGCTCGACGTTGGAATAGAGCGCAGGGCCCCCCGTAAAGGTGGCGGTGATGATGAACGGCCCGCCCGAGGCGAGGGCGAACTTGTAGTCGTCCGCATTGTCCACCGGACTGAGATAATCGGTCACCACCGCGGGAATGCCAAAGGGGCTGATCGCCCGGGCGGTCGCCAGCGAGTCGCCGGCCAAATCCGGGACGTCATAACTCATTGTGAGGTTGTAATTGGTCGCGGCGGGGTACTTAAGCGCTGCGTTCGCTCCTGGGTTGGTCAGGGCCAAGGCATACCGCGCTTTGCTGAGGGTTCCGTCGAAGACATAGGTTTGGCCGAAGGCCGTTAACCTGGCCGTATCCAGAACCTCGCCGGCCTCGAATATGCCGTCTCTGTCGCTGTCACGAAACAGTTGCACGGTGTCGTTAGGCGCCGGGTCGTCAAGCCCCAGGACATCATGTGCGATGCCGTTAACCTTGATGGTCACATGCCCGTCTTTGGGGACGTCAAAGGTATGCAGGTCCGCTAAATCGTCGACGCCGACAATCACTTGGCCGTCCAGCTCCCCCAAGAAGTCGGTCACGAAATCCACACCGGGGGTTTCCGTCAGCGCCGCAAAATCGTGGCTTGTGCCATCTCTAAAAGCCACGATCATCCCATTCTGGATGACCGGGCTGACCGGGGCGGTGTCCGCGGCAACCGCCAGGTCAATCACGGCATCCACCGGTTCTCCCCCAACAAACTCTTCCGGGTTATCTTGCCTGACAACATCGAGCTGGTAACTACCCGCCGCCAACTTGGCGCTGAGTTGTTCGTTTGCAACCGGATTATTCTCATCCGTGAGCAATCCAGCAGGCGTCGTCGAAGACTTCAAAGCGTCCGGTGACCCTTGCTGACGCAAAACGATGTCAACGTCGGGGATCCAAGGAAAAAAAACGGAGAGGGAAGGGATCCAGACCGGCGCGGTATGAAGCTGGACGTCTACGCGCGCCGGAACGCTCAGAGTGAACGAGTAGGTGTTTGTGTCTTCGACTTGTACGTGATCGCCGGCTCGCACGGTGCGGCCGGCGAGAGCGCCGAGGCTGAAATCGCTGAGGACCCGCCGGCTTTCCAGTTCTTCCAACATGGGCCGGTATGAATGATTCTTCTTGCCTCCGCGTCTGCGGTTGTAACGCGAAAAGGACAACAACTGCCTCAGGTGTCTACGGAAACTCATGTCACCACCTGTGCACGGTGTCGGCGGTCGATCGATCGGCTGACTTCGCACTGCCCGGCGCATGGCGCGCAGACGCCAAGCGTTCCACCGGACGACTTCCGGCAGACGCGACGGCCGGCGACCGCGTGGTCAGTTCATGACCACGTCGTCAGAAGGCGATCCGGTAAGCAGTGCGACAGGACGACCTGACTTGTCCCAAGAAAATGTCGAATTCTCAAGATTCCGGGGCGGCGGAATCGCCCCGCAGCTGGCTGAACAGCCAGGCGCGGGCGAAAGTCCAGTGGCGATATGCGGTTGTGCGCGACAGGCCCAGCGCGTCCCCCGCCTCTTCGACCGACAAGCCCGCGAAGCAGCGGACCTTGACCAGTTCCGCGGCCGCAGCGTCCGTCTCGGCGAACCGGTCGAGCGCGTCGTGCAGTGAAAGCAGTTCATCCGGCTGCAACAGACACACAACATCAGCGCTGTCGAGATCGACGCGCTGCCAGTCGCCGCCGTGTTTGCGGGACCTTTTCCGGCGGGCCCGCTCGACGAGGATCCGCCGCATCGCTTCGGCGGCCGCGGCGAAGAAGTGGCCGCGGCTGTTCCAGTGCTGGACCCTCTGAACGTCCACCAGCCGGACGTACGCCTCGTGCACCAGGGCGGTTGCTTGCAGCGTCTGGCCGGGTTTCTCGTGGGCGAGTTTCTGCGCCGCCAGTCGGCGCAATTCGTCGTACACGAGCGGCAACAATTGCTCCGCGGCGGACGAATCGCCCTGCTCGATGGCGGACAGGATACGCGTGACATCGGACATGCGAGCACGGGCCTCACATCAGAGGACGACGGCGGTGCGAGGCATGGGCGGATCATAGCCGAGCCCTCGGGACCGGGCAACGATGTGTCGCGATCCCGATTCCGCGTCAGCCGGTGGCTCCCCCGAGCGAGTACCGGAATTTTTCTGTCACGAAACACCTCGCACGCGCAGTTCCAACTTTAGGTCAACGCGCCTCCCTTACTGAGCGCCCTCCAGGATGGGCATAAGGTGGCCGCAGCCCGCGTGGCGGTTCAGCGACTTGCGCGGCTCTATCGCCATC
>DATJGQ010000049.1:0-8698 GCA_035494815.1 Gemmataceae bacterium | reverse complement strand
CGGCGTACTGGCGAAGTTCGACGTCGAGATGATCGGTGCGAACGCCGAAGTCATCGAAAAGGCCGAGGACCGCGAGAAGTTCAAGCAGGCGATGCTTCGGATCGGCATCGAGGTCCCCAAGAGCGGCGTCGCCCGCTCGCTCGCCGAGGCCCGCGACATCATGGAGGACGTCGGCCTGCCCTGTGTCCTCCGCCCGAGCTTCACCCTCGGCGGCACCGGCGGCGGCATCGCCTACAACCGCGAAGAATTCATTCAACTCATCGATCTGGCCATCGAACTCAGTCCCGTCCACGAGGTGCTGATCGAGGAGTCCGTCATCGGCTGGAAGGAGTACGAACTGGAAGTGGTCCGCGACAAGGCGGACAACGTCATCGTCATCTGCTCGATCGAGAACTTCGACCCGATGGGGGTGCACACCGGCGACTCGATTACGGTCGCCCCCGCGCAGACGCTGTCCGACAAGGAGTACCAGCGGATGCGCGACACGGCCAAGGCGATCATCCGCGAGATCGGCGTCGAAACCGGCGGGTCGAACATCCAGTTCGCGGTCGATCCGGCCGACGGGCGGATGATCGCGATCGAGATGAACCCGCGCGTCTCCCGCAGCTCCGCCCTGGCGAGCAAGGCGACGGGGTTTCCGATCGCCAAGATCGCGGCGAAACTCGCGGTCGGCTATACGCTCGATGAACTCCGCAACGACATCACCCGCACGACGCCGGCCAGTTTCGAGCCGACGATCGACTACGTCGTCACCAAAGTGCCGCGGTTCAATTTCGAGAAGTTCCCCGAGGCGAACCCGACGCTGACCACGCAGATGAAGTCGGTCGGCGAGACGATGGCGATCGGCCGCTCGTTCAAGGAATCGCTGCAAAAAGCACTGCGTGGCCTCGAAACCGGCCGGTTCGGCCTGGGCCTCGACCGCGGCGACCGCTGGGGCACGCGCGAGCAACCCGGCATCGACGAAATCGTCGCCAAATTGGCCACGCCGAACGCCGAGCGCGTCTGGTTCATTCGCTACGGGTTCAAGGCCGGAATGACCGTCGAAGACGTCTTTCGCACGACGAAGATCGACCCGTGGTTCCTCAACCACATGCGCGAACTCGTCGAGTTCGAGGACCATATCGCCGCCTGCCCGGGGCTGGATGCGGCGTCGTTCGAGCTACTGCTGCAAGCCAAGCAGTACGGCTTTTCCGACCGCCAACTCGCCCACGTCTGGCACACCTACGAGCGCGAGGTGCGGCGGGTACGGCAGCAGAAGGGCGTGGTCGCCACGTTTAAGCTCGTAGACACCTGCGCGGCCGAATTCGAGGCGGTGACGCCGTACTATTACTCGACGTATGAGGCGCCGGTGCGGCGCATCGACGAGCCATCGACGGTCGAAGACGAGACCAAGCCCCCCTCCGGCAGACCCCGCATCATGATCTTGGGCGGCGGGCCGAACCGCATCGGCCAGGGGATCGAGTTCGACTACTGTTGCGTCCAGGCCGCGTTCGCCCTTCGCGACGCCGGGTACGAGACGATCATGGTCAACTCGAACCCGGAGACCGTCTCGACCGACTACGACACCTCCGACCACCTGTTCTTCGAACCGCTGACGACCGAGGACGTGCTCAACATCTACGAGCGGATGCGGCCGGAAGGGGCGATCGTCCAGTTCGGCGGGCAGACGCCGCTGAACCTCGCTCGCGGGCTGGAGGCGGCCGGCGTGCCGATCATTGGCACCAGCGTCGATTCGATCGACCGGGCCGAAGACCGCGAGCGGTTCCAGGTCCTGGTCGAGGAGTTGGGCCTCAAGCAGCCGGCGAACGGGACGGCGCTCGACCTGCCGCAGGCGCTCGCGGCCGCCCGCAAGATCGGCTTCCCGGTACTCGTGCGGCCGAGCTACGTCCTCGGCGGGCGGGCGATGGAAATCGTCTACGACGAAGCCGGATTGACGCGGTACATGCAATGGGCGCTGGAGGTGTCGCCCGGCAAGCCGATCCTGATCGATCAGTTCCTCGAAGGGGCGGTCGAGGTGGACGTGGACTGCCTTTCCGACGGTACCGGAACGGTTGTCGCCGGAGTGATGCAGCACATCGAGGAGGCGGGGATTCACTCCGGCGACTCGGCGTGTGTGCTGCCGCCGCACTCGCTGCCGGCCGCGGTCGTCGAGACGATCAAGGAGCAGGCGCGGGCCTTGGCCGCCGGGCTGAACGTCCGCGGGCTCATGAACGTGCAGTTCGCGGTGCAGTCGGTCAATCGGTCGCCGGTGGTCTATGTCTTGGAGGTAAACCCCCGGGCCAGCCGGACGGTGCCGTTCGTCTCGAAGGCGACGGGAGTGCCGCTGGCGAAGCTGGCGACGCTGCTCATGGTTGGCAAGACGCTCGACGAGCTCGGCGTCCGCGAGGAGCCGGTGCCGAAGCACTTCTCGGTCAAGGAGAGCGTCTTCCCATTCAACAAGTTCCCCGGCGTGGACATCATCCTCGGGCCCGAGATGCGCTCGACCGGCGAGGTCATGGGCATCGACGACCACTTCCCGGCGGCGTTCGCAAAGAGCCAGTTGGCGGCGAACGCGCCCTTGCCGGGCGAAGGGACGGTGTTCGTTTCCGTGGCCGAGCGCGACAAGCCCGAGGCGGTCGCCGTCGCCCGGGGGTTGGCCGGCCTCGGCTATCAGTTGATCGCGACCCGCGGCACGGCGGCCGTGTTGCGCAAGAACGGCATCGCCGTGGACGAGATCCCCAAGCTGCGCGAGGGTCGTCCGAACCTTGTCGACCGGATGAAGAACGGCGAAGTGGCCCTGGTTATCAATACTCCCAGCGGCAAAGGCAGCCGGACCGACGAGGGGAGTATTCGCGCCGCGGCGGTGCAGCACGGCGTGACCTGCATCACGACGATCGCCGGGGCGCACGCGGCCGTCGAGGCGTGCCGGGCCTTGCGCGAAAAGCCGCTGACCGTGAGGCCGCTGCAGGAGCGGTTTTCGAAGAGGTAAAACGGGCCGATTGGTTCGTTCCGGAACACACCCACCCCACGTCCGGAATCAATGACATTTCCGGAATCAATCGTTTTCCTCGACGCAAGCCTCGTTCCGAAAATGGGTTATCTCCGCCGGTGGCGTCCGGAATCAAATCTTCAACGCCGCTGGTGGGGGACACCGGACGGAAAGCCGCCGACAGAAAATAATTCTGCCACAGGCGGCCACAGCGCGGCCATCGGATATGCGGGATATTTAGACGCGGGCGGGCACCGGCTTTTGTCGCGTCCCTTTCGGCCGCGTTTGCGGTTTGCCCGCGGTCGTCGTTGCAAAGCTCCGCCAGTATTGTAGCGGTAGCAGGCCGATAGCCGCCACCGTCAGGAAGATCGCCGACGACGTCACCACCCAGAAGGCGATGTCATTGCGGAACCCGTAGGCGTGCAACCCAACGCCGAGCTGATTAGTCCCGAACCACGACCACGTCGCCACGATGTTGCCCAACACCGCGAGCACGGCCAGGCCGCGCTGCTTGACCATGCCCGCCCAGCGGGCGTGCAAGGCGAGCGCGTTCCAGATCACGACCAACAGCGCCCCGTTTTCTTTCGGGTCCCAGCCCCAGAAGCGGCCCCAGGACTGATCCGCCCAAATACCCCCCAGGACGGTGCCGACGAAGCTCAATAGCGTGGCGAAGCAGAGCACGCCGTAGATCATCTGCGTCGTCTCGCGGACCTTCTCGGTGGTCTGAGTGCGCGTGAACACACCCTGCAGGACGTAGCGGATGCCGATAAAGCCGGCGACGTACGTGGCGACGTAGCCGGACGTCACCGCCGTGACGTGCGTCGCCAGCCAGATGTTCGTGTCGAGCACGGCCTGCATCATCTCCAGCGTGTCGCCGCTGGTTCCGAGGCGGTCGGCAATCTGAAGCGCGATGAAGCCGGTGATGCCCGCCAGGCTGATGCCGATGCCGTTGCGGTAAATCACCTCCAGGACCAGCCCGATGAGCAGGCACCCCCAGCCGATGTAGACGGCCGACGAGTACAGGTTCGTGATCGGCGGCCGGCCCTGAATGACCATGCGGCCGATCAAGGCGGCCGAGTGCGCCGCTAGGGTCACGAGTGCCAGCCCGCCTGCCGCCCGGCCGAACCCGCGGAACGACGGCCCGAGCCAGGACAGACAGCCCAACGCGAACACAAGCACATATTGCCACTGGCAGTGGAAGAACGGGTCGACGCGGTTGAATAACGCTTCGAATCGGACGAGGTCGAGGTTTTCCTGCGAAACCTGGGGGAGGTACTTTGCCTTGTAATCTGCGACGGCACGGTTGAACCCGGCGGCGTCACCCTTGGCGTATAAGTCGATGATTTCGGTGAACGCTGCCGCCGCGGGGCTGACGGACGCCCGTTTTGGCGCGGCCGCTTCCCGCACCCGCCGGCTGATCTCCTTATCCATCCCGAGCAGAAGTTCGTTCCGCTCGTCCTCGCCGAGCCGCCGGGGGTCGATCTTTTGCTCCTCAAACCTGGCCATCAGCGCGTTGGCGAGCTGGTCGCGAAGCTGCTCGGCCAAAGAGCCGGTCGCCTGCTCGTCCACGCTTGCTAACGACCGCCATTCCTCCTTCCCGCCAGCAGGCGGCACCACCAGCGGCGTTCGTCGACGGACCAGCGATTCGTACAACGCCAGCCGCCGGCCGACTTCGAAGATCATCTGCTCGAACGGGTCGCGGCTCTTCGCGTCGATGTCCTCGACGCGCTTATACTCGCGCTCGAACCGGCCGTAGCGCTTGTGGACCTCCGCCGGGGAATAGCGATAGAATTCCGGCCGCAGTTTCAGGTCGAACAGGTTCAGAAGCTGGTCGTTCTCGATGCGGATCACCTGGTGTTTCGTGGCCGGGCCGTCGAAGGGCGTGAGGTTCGACCAGACGTCGAGCAGCCATTTGATCGCCGGCAGGTTGGTCCCGCCGTCTTCGCCGTAGGGGACGCTCTTGTAGGTCTGCCGGCCGGCGCTGATCACCATCAGGTCGGTGCGGGCGGCGGTGTCGAGCGGCTTGAGGCGGCCGCCGTCAACGACCGGGATCGTGCCGAACGCCGCCAGGTCGAAATCGCCGGGTGTGGTTCGCGACGGCAGCGCGGCCGTGCCGAACCACGCCACGCCGAGCAGCGCGCCGAGCCAAGGCGCGAAACGCGTCAGGGCGTTCATGCCGCGAACCTCCGCACCAGGAATCCGAACAGGTGAATCCCGAAGTGAATCATCATTCCGATCGACACCAGGATGCATGACAGGTAGGGCATCAGCCACCCGGGATTGCGGACGACTTGCAGAACGGTCCCTTTCACGCCCGACTGGGGTGGCAGGAAGCCGGATTGGTAAAACGTCTCGCCGTTAAAGAACCAGGTGAACCATAGCCCGCCGTGGGCGAACCGCCGCAGGGGGTGGTTCATGTAGATCAGCACTTCGCGGTCTTCACCGCGCTCGGGGTCGTCCAACCGAACAAGACTGGAGTAATTTTTCGGCGTGTCCGTCCCGATGTAGCGGTCGTGGCGGAACTCCAGCAGCTTGACCGAATACGGAAGATATTCGCGCCGGTTCCGCAGGTCGATCGTGTACGTCCGGCCGTCGAGCACAAACGTCTGTGGCGGGAATCGATAGAACGGCACGCGACGGGTGAAGTTGCGGTCGTACCAAAGTGAAACGAGAAACGTGCCGACCTCGTCCCTTGTGCCCTTCTTCAGAAGCCGGACGCGGCCCGCGGCAGCGTCCTCCGGCTGCTCCGTGTCCGCCCCGGCGGTTTCCGTCTTGGACACGATGGCGAACGGGATGCCCACGGTCGAGGTCCGCACCTCACGCTTGGCCGCCCCGCCCGTATGCTTCACCATTGCCGAATTCGGCAGGTATTCGAGCACCTCGACATCGACCGGCAGGTCCGTGCCGCGGATCACATTGCCGGGCCTCAGCGCGGCGGCCGGGACCGCGAACACGTCGTCAGCGGTCGGGTCGGTCACGTCGGTGATCGCCAGCTCGATCAGGGCCCGGCCCATGCCGCTGCGGTTGTTCTCGATGTAACCGGCCGTCTCGCCCTCGCTCAACGTCATCCGCGATTCGACGGAGAACAGGCCGGTGACCAGTTCGCCGGTCAGCAGCACGATCAGCCCGGCGTGCAGGATCAGGATGCCCGACCGCCGCCAGCTGAGCCGAAAGCGGCTAATGTGGGCCGCGAGCAGGTTAGCCAGCAAGACCGTCCCGATCGTCCACCCGCCCGGGAACGGGAAGCCGAGCCAGTCCGGGGCGTGCGTCTTCGCCGAGACGCCGAGGAAAACCTGGCCGAGCCGCACGAACAGTTGGCCCGGCACCCAGACGACCCAGGACCGGAAGTAGTTGCCGACGACCGTGCCGATCCCCTCGTCCATCTGCGCGAGCGTGCCGACGAAGACGAGCACCATCGAAAGCGAGAACAGGACGACCGTCAGCCGCAGCGACGCGAGCGTGTGGACCGCCCGGCCGAGCGGGGACTTGGAGAACGGCTGTCGGGCGGCCGCCGCGGCCGGTTCGAGCGTGGACGAACTCATGTCAAACCTCCCGTCCCGAATCTCACCGACCGCACGAACGCCTCGAACGCCGACTGCTGTTTGCCGACCAGCTCCGCCGGGCCGCGGAACTTGATGAACCAAGTCTGCTCGCCGCGCGGCACCATTACCCCGAGCGTGCGCTCTCGTGGGCCTACCAAGTCCACATAGGTCGCCTGAGTCCCGGCCACGTCGATTGTCTTGGCCTCACGGGTAATCCGGTCGTCGGCAGAGTTGGCCAATCCGATCTCGCCGCGCCAACGGTTGACGTTGGCGGCGAGTCCCCCCGCCGGGCCGGCGAGCGGGATGATCGTGACTTCCGCCGTGCGGTCGCCGTCGTTGACCCGAAGCGCTGCCACGCGAATGCTGCCAGGCAATACGGGCAAATCCGTCCAACCGGCAGGCACTTGGTAGGTCACCGGCTTCTCGGTCGGGGCCGGCAGCGCCGCGTGTGGGTCTCGGCGTGTCAACTCTGGCTTCGGCTCGCTTGAGGCGGCCGCCAAGAGCTGCTTCCGTTCCGCGTCGGGCGGGCCGCTGGCGTCGACGAGCGTCGCGGTTACGCCGCCGATCTCGACGATCCGCGTGGTTTGCGACAACTCCGCGGCGGTAATTTCGCCGAGGCCGATCTGTTTCCGCCAGCGGTTCACGTTCGGCAGCACCTCGTTGCCTTTCCGGTCGAGCGCGGAGACCGTGACTTCCAGGTTGTCGGGGCCGACGCGGAAAGTCGCGTATCGCTGGTCTCGTGGCCCCGATTCGGTCCGCCAGCCAGCCGGGGCGGTCCAGGTAATCGGCTCGTCGGCCTGCTTCGGAAAGCGGATTGACTGGACGAACTGCTCGAATTCGTCGCGATGCGGCGCGACCGCCGCCTCGGGCCCACTCAACTTGACGAACCACACTTGATCGCCGGACGGGAGAATCGCCCCGAGCAGACGCGCCGGGGGCTCAGGGGTTCGCGGCACCTTGTGATGACGCACCCCCTCGTCCTGACAGCCTGCCGCCGTTAGGAGGATCAGACCGGCAAAAATGGCCGGAGTGGACGCGGTGCGAACCATCAGCGACTCGGTGGGAAACGGGCGTTCGGATGGCGTTATTATAGCGACTCGGCGGGGCGGCCGGAGGAACGCACAAAACGGGCCAAAGCGACGGCGGCAACCGGCCGGGCGGGCGGAACTACTGTAGTGTCGCGAAATTCCGCCGATTGGGCAACGTCAATCCCGCGCGGCGGGCGTTCTCAAATGTGAGACGATTCGCGATGCCTCGGAGAAGCGTTTCTCAATTCCACCGCGCCACTTCGCAGCGGGCCTTTTCCACCAGTTGCCGCACCTTGTCGGCGTCCTCGCACTGCGGGGCGGCGGCGAGGTACTGGTTGAGCAGGTCGATCGCTCGGCCGGCCTGGCCGCACCGCATCAGGCACACGCCGAGGTCGCGGCCCTCGTCCACGTCCTCGGGGACGAGCTGGCGGATGCGGCCGATCGTCCGGGCGGCCTTGTCGAACTCCTCCGTCCGCAGGTAAACGCCCTTAAGGTTCGTGAGCATCCGCCGCAGCAGTCGGCCGGGCGGGACGGCCTCGAAATGCTCCGGCGTGGCAACGAACGGCACGCCGATCACCTGCTGCACGAGTTGCTCGCACTCGTCGGGGGTGAGAATGTGGCCGCCGTGGAACGGGTCGAAGAGCACTTCGCGGCCGCCCCGGACCGCCTTGGTGATGAAGTGTCCCGGCAGGCCGACGCCGACGACCTCCAGCCCGGCCCGCACGCCGATCGCCATCGTCACCAGCGAGAGCGTGATGGGGATGCCGACGCGGCGGTCGAGGACGCGGTTGAGGTAACTGTTGTCGGCCTCGTAGTAGTTCTGCACGTTGCCGCGGAAGCGGAGGTCGTCAAAGAGAATATGACTGAACTCCTGGACGCGATCTTCGAGGTCGCCGTGGAGGAACGGTCGGGCCTGGTCGGCGAACTCGTGGAGTTGGGCGAGACAGGCCGCGACATCGAGGTCGGAAAATTCGTCGTGGGCCAGCCAGAGGGCGACCTCGGCGACGTCGCACGGGGCGGCGGGGTCGGCGGCGAGCGCGGCGAGGACGCGATCCAGGTCCATGCGGGGGATTATACAGCCCAACCGATCGTTCCGCCGCGACGCGAGTCTTCGAGCGGAGCGCTGGGCGGGCAAGCGCTCCGCTCGCGGACTCGCGTCG
>DATJGQ010000048.1:0-2978 GCA_035494815.1 Gemmataceae bacterium | reverse complement strand
ACCTGATCGGCACGCCCGACGGGCTGGCCAAGCCGATGCTCAAGGCCGAGGCGCTGGCCGAGGCGAAGCGGTGGCTCCGGGAGCTCGACCCAGAGGAGGTGCGGGTCCTCACCAAGGATTTGGACACGCGCGGCACCCGGGGCCGGGTCGTGCCGCTGCGGCCGTCTCAAAACCCGCAGCCGGCACGCACCTACGAGCACCCGTATTACTGGTCGGGGTTCATCCTGATCGGCGAACCGCGGTGAGGCGTCTGTATTTTTCTCCGGGCCCGCAGCACTAGCAAAGGCCGGGAAAATGGTCGGCGCGGCGGTGGTGCAAGGACTCAACCGTCGCGCCGTAACAGACGTGCAGGTCGATTGGGCCGGGATTGCGTTGCGTGGCTCCCGACCCCCGACCCCGGGCGCAATTCAACGCAACGGAGCACGGCGCCAGCGAGACCACTAAGCCCGCCCTCCCGCTCCGGCCCCTCCAGTCTCTGGACCTCCTCCTAGAGCTTCTGTACCTTGCGACGACTTGAGGCTCGGAAACGGATGTGGCGGCCCGGTCGGCTTCGGCCGTCGGCTCGGTCCCTTTCATGGGAGGTGTTATGGCCAGCGAAAAAGTCAAACCGCCCGACATGAAGTTCGAAGTCGTGCTGCTCGGCGTGTCCGACGTCGACCGCGCGAAGGCGTTCTACCAGAAGCTCGGCTGGCGGCTCGACGCCGACTTCGCGACGGGCGACGACTGGCGCGTGGTGCAGCTGACACCGCACAACTCGGACGCCTCGATCATCTTCGGCAAGGGAATCGCGTCAGCCAAGCCTGGATCGGCCAACGGCCTGGTCCTCGCCGTGGACGACCTCGATGCCGCGCGAGACGACCTGATCGCCCGCGGCGTCGACGTGAGCGAGGTCTTTCATTTCGCCGGCGGCGTCTTCCAAGCCGGGGAGAACGCCCGCGTGCGCGGCCGCGACCCGCAAGGCCGTTCCTACCACTCGTTCGCATCGTTCGAGGACCCGGACGGAAACGGCTGGCTGCTCCAGGAGGTCCCGACACGGCTTCCCGGCCGGGAATGGAAGCCGACGCGCGCGCCAGCCGCGGACGTCGCAATCCTTGCCGAGCTCCTCCGCGAGACGGCGGAGCGGCACGACCACTACGAGAAGACGCACGCCGAGCACCACTGGTGGGACTGGTATGCGGCCTACCTCAGCGCGCGTCAGATCGGCGGCAATCCTGGGGAGGCCACCGCCGCCGCCGACCGCTACATGGAGGAGACCCTTCATGTTCTTCCCCGATGACGACCGTTCCACCCGGCAGCGGCCATCCCGCGGCCGTTCGCTCACGCCCGTTGACCTGGGAGGTGGATGATGGCGCTCAACGTTCTGGTGATCGTGGGCAGCGTTCGCCGTGACCGAATCGGCATCCGGCCCGCTCGCTACCTCCGACAGTGTTGCATCGCTCGCGGACACGAGGCCACGCTCGTCGATCCGCTCGAATACCGCCTGCCGTTGCTGGACCGGATGTACAAGGAGTACCCAGCCGGCCAAGCGCCCGAGCCGCTCGAACGGCTGGCCGGGCTGGTCAAATCCTGCCACGCCGTCATCGTGGTCGCCGGCGAGTATAACCACTCGATCCAGCCGGCGCTGTCGAACCTGCTGACCACTTCCTCGAAGAGTGGTTCTGGCGGCCGGCGGGGATCGCCTGTTATTCGGCGGGGCAATATGGGGGCGTGCGGGCGGCGATGCAACTGCGGGCGTTGCTGCCGGAGATCGGGATGCCGACAATCCCGTCCATCCTGGCGCTGCCCAGGGCCCAGGACCTGTTCGACGAGCACGATCAGCCGAGGGCCGACTGGGTCGGTCGTCAGGCCGGGCGCTTCCTCGGCGAGCTAGAGTGGTACGGCAACGCCCTCCTAACCGCCCGCAAAGGCGGCGTGCCGTACTGAGGCGGCCGCCGGAACAGTCGGAGAGTCCGATCGCCTCATGCGATCGCGGCGTCAGTCCGCCGGGGCGCGGGTCCCGGTTTCTCGGGTGCCGTCCGACATCACCAGAACTTTTCGCTCGTGTCCGCGGTTGACTCCATCGTCACCCCGAAGAATCCCCGACTGAGGCGCGGGTGCAACGTGGGATAATCCGACGTTGCGGGGTCGCCCGAGCGGCTCATACAATCGGGGAGCCGGTTCCATCGCGGCGAGAGGCACCTCGCGCGGCTTCGCACGCCTCCCGAAAAACCAAGTGCCACGGCGTTTGGGGACGGCTGCCAAGGAGGAAACGATGCGTCGTTTCTTTTTGGCGGCCACGCTCCGACGTCGGCCCATCGTCTGTGTCACCATTATTATTGTCACCGCGCTGGTCGTCGGAGTAGGCCTCGTCTACATCGCGAACCGCGAAGAACTGTACGACCGCGGCTTCGACAGCCGCGTCGCCGAGCCGGCCTACCGGGCGGACCGGCCGCGGGTGCTGTTCGACGAGGCCCACCGAAACCACCACACGGCCGGCGGGCGGTACAAGCCGTTCGCGGAATTGATCGGCAATGACGGCTACGACGTTCAGCCTAACCGCCACGCGTTCTCGGGGGACCGTCTGGCCGGCGTTTCCGTTCTCGCGGTCGTCTGTGCCAAGGGCGGCGGCGACGCCGGCGATGACCCCGCCTTCACGGACGCGGAGGCCGCCGGGGTCGACGAGTGGGTGCGGTCCGGCGGCTCGCTGCTGCTCATCACGGACCACTTCCCGTTCGCCGCCGCGGCCGCACCGCTCAGTCGACGGTTCGGCGTCGAGACGGCCAGCGGCATGGTCGAGGACCCGAACCACCATCAGCCGGGCCTTGGCGAGAGCCATCTGGTCTTCTCCCGGGCGAACGGCCTGCTGGCGGACCACCCGGTCACGCGGGGGCGGACTGCGGCCGAGCGGGTCGAGCGCGTGCTCACATTCACCGGGCACTCGATGCGCGGCCCGGCGGACGCGGCAGCCCTCCTGAGCCTCTCGGACACGGCCGTCGATC
>DATJGQ010000047.1:0-5878 GCA_035494815.1 Gemmataceae bacterium | reverse complement strand
AGACTATTTCGTGATTCGCAAGACGCGACTCGATCAGGCGGGGCTGTACCTGAAGAGCGGGCCGTATTGGTACTTGGGCGGGGTCAACTTGGCCGCGATGCTCGCGCTCGCACTGGGGATCGCGCCGTGTGTGCCAGGGTTCCTCGCGACGATCAAGGTGGCCGATTTTGGCCCGTTCTGGACGGAGTTGTATAAGTATGCGTGGTTCGTCAGTTTCGGGGTCGCGTTTGTCGTCTACTTCATTGCGATGAGAATGCGCAGGTAAGCCGACCAGCCCGAAGCGCAAGCGAGGAAAGAACTCACTTCCCTCGCTTGCGCTTCGGGCTGGTAAAGGATCACTTCTTCCAAATCGGATCGTGCGCCGACTCGCGGGCCGTCGCGAACCAGCGGGTCATCGTCATCTTCTGCCGCGTGTAGAAGTGCACGCCCTCGACGCCCTGGATGTGCAGGTCGCCGAAGAATGACTGGTTCCAGCCGGTGAACGGGAACCACGCCATCGGCGCCGGCACGCCCACGTTGATGCCGATCATGCCGGCGTTGAAGTGCTGCTTGAACTGCCGGGCCGCGTAGCCGCTCTGCGTGAAGATCGACGCCCCGTTGCCGTACGGGCAGTCGCGGCCGAGCGCGAGCGCTTCGTCGAGTGAATTCGCCCGCACGACGGACAGCACCGGCCCAAAGATCTCTTCCTTCGCCACACGCATTCCCGGTTTGACGCGATCGAGCACGCTCGGGCCGACGAGGAAGCCTTCGCCGTTCGCGGCCTTGCGGCCGTCGAGGGCCACGCTCGCGCCTTCTTTCTTGGCGACGTCCAGATAGCCGGTGACGCGCTCCAGGTGCTCGCGGGTGATGACCGGCCCCATGTCCACGGCCGTGCCGCCGTCGGTCGCGCCGACGGTCATCTTGCCGGCGCGGTCGCAGAGGCGCTCGACCAGCGAATCGGCGATCGGCCCGACCGGAACGGCGACGCTGCCGGCCATACAGCGTTCGCCGGCGCACCCGAACGCCGCCGCCTGAATCGCTTGGGCCGTCTGTTCGAGGTCGGCGTCGGGCATGACGATCAGATGATTCTTCGCCCCGCCGGCGGCCTGCACGCGTTTGCCGTTTCGCGTGCCGATTTCGTAGACGGATTTGGCGACGGCCGTCGAACCGACGAATGAGACGGCCGCGACCTGCGGGTGGGCGAGCAGCGCGTCCACACACGACTTGTCACCGTGGACGATGTTGAAGACGCCCTCGGGGGCACCGGCCTCGAGCAGAAGTTCGCCGAGCCGCACGGCCGAAAGCGGCACTTTCTCGGACGGCTTGAGGACGAACGTGTTCCCGCAGGCCAGCGCGACCGGAATCATCCACAGTGGCACCATCGCCGGGAAGTTGAACGGCGTGATGCCGGCGCACACGCCGACCGGGTGGCGTATTGTCTCGCAATCGACGTTGGACGCGATGTTCGGGAGCGTCTGGCCCATCAAGAGGCTGGGGATGCCGCAAGCGAACTCGACCATCTCGACACCGCGCAGCACCGAGGCGCGGGCTTCGGCGAGCGTCTTGCCGTGCTCGCGGGTGACGGTGCGGGCGAGTTGGTCGGCGTGGCGTTCGATCAACTCGCGATAGCGGAAGAGCACGCGGGCACGCTCGACGGCCGGCGTTTCGGACCACGCGGGAAGGGCGGCCGCGGCGGCGCGAACAGCTTCATCGACGTCATCGGCGCCGGCAAACGGGACACGGGCGATGACGCGACCGGTCGAGGGGTTGTAAACCGACCCGGCCCGGTCGCCGCGGGCGGGTCGCCAACGGCCGGCGATCAGCATCGGGACCGTCGTCGTTGTAGTATCGGTAGCGGTGGCCGCGGACATGGTAATCTCCGAAGAGGAATCACCACGGAACATGCGGAAGACACGGAAATACCAATTCCGCCGTTTCCGTGTATTCCGTGTGTTCCGTGGTGAGTATTGTATCCGGGAGTTTGCACGACCGGAGATCAATCATGAGCTACATCCTGGCCCTCGACGAGGGGACGACCAGCGCCCGCGCGATCGTGTTCGACCGCGACGGGGCGATCAAGACGGTCGCCCAAAAGGAGTTCGCCCAACTCTATCCGCAGCCCGGCTGGGTCGAGCACGACGCCGAGGAGATCTGGGCCGCCCAAGTCGGCGTCGCCGTCGAGGCGCTCAACCGGGCGCAGCTTCGGCCGGCCGACATTGCGGCGATCGGCATCACCAATCAACGGGAAACGGCCGTCGTCTGGGACCGCGCCACCGGCAATCCGATCTGCCCCGCTATCGTCTGGCAGGACCGCCGCACCGCCGGCTTCTGCGACAAACTCCGCGCCGACGGCAAGGAAAAGCTCATCCAGGACCGGACCGGATTGTTGATCGACGCCTATTTTTCCGCGAGCAAGGTCGCATGGATCCTCGACAACGTGCCCGGCGCCCGGCAGAAGGCCGACGCGGGACAACTCGCGTTCGGCAACATCGACACCTGGCTGATCTGGAAACTGACGGGCGGCACACTGCACGTGACCGACGTCAGCAACGCGTCGCGGACGATGCTCTTCAACATCCATACGGGGAAATGGGACGACGAGCTGTTGCGACTGTTCCGCGTGCCGGCGTCGATGCTGCCCGAGGTGCGAGCGTCGAGCGAGGTTTTCGGCAAATCGAACGTGGCGGGGCTCGACGGTGTGCCGATCGCGGGCATCGCCGGCGATCAACAGGCCGCCCTCTTCGGCCAGATGTGCACCGAACCGGGGCTGACGAAAAACACCTACGGCACCGGCTGCTTCATGCTTCAGTGCACCGGCGAAAAACCGGTCGCGTCACGCAATCGACTTTTAACGACGGTGGCCTGGAAGCTCGGCGGCAAGATGACATACGCCCTCGAAGGCAGCGTCTTCATCGGCGGGGCGGTCGTGCAGTGGCTCCGCGACGGGCTCGGTCTCATTCGAACGTCCGAAGAGGTGGAAAAGCTCGCGACGTCGGTGACGGACAATGGGGGCGTGTACCTGGTGCCGGCGTTCGCGGGTCTCGGTGCACCGCACTGGGACGCCTACGCCCGCGGGACGATCGTCGGCATTACCCGTGGCACGACGGCCGGCCACATCGCCCGGGCCGCGGTGGAGAGCATCGCCTTCCAGGTCGCCGACCTGGCGCGGGCGATGAGCGCCGACGCCGGCGTGCCGGTCGCCGAACTGCGTGTGGACGGCGGGGCCGCCCGCAATGACTTGTTGATGCAGTTTCAGGCGGACCTGCTGGGCGTGCCAGTCGTCCGGCCCGCCGTCACGGAGACGACCGCCCTCGGGGCCGCGTATCTCGCCGGACTTGCGGTCGGGTACTGGAAGGAAGTGAAGGAAATTGCCACGCAGCGCCGGATCGAACGCCGGTTCGAGCCGAAATTAAGCGACTACCAGGTCAAGGCGCTGCGGGCGCGGTGGGACCGCGCGTTGGGCCGGGCCAAGGACTGGGAAGAGAAGAGCACGCCATGACCCGGTCGGAGATGCTCGACCGGGCGACCGAGCGCCGCGAGCCGTGGGACATCGTCGTGATCGGCGGCGGCGCGACCGGCGTCGGCGTGGCTGTGGACGCCGCCGCCCGCGGTTATTCCGTCCTTCTGCTTGAACAGCACGATTTCGGCAAGGGCACGTCCAGCCGCAGCACCAAGCTCGTCCACGGCGGCGTGCGCTACCTCGAACGGGGCAATATCGGTCTTGTGATGGAGGCCCTCAAGGAGCGAGGGCGGCTGCTGCACAACGCGCCACACCTGGTGCGCGACCTCGCCTTCGTCGTGCCCGCCTATGCGTGGTGGGAGCGGCCGTTTTACGGCCTCGGCCTCAAGCTCTACAACCTGCTCTCCGGGAGGTACCGGCTCTGTACGACGAAGTCGCTGTCGAAAGAGGACACGATCCGCCACCTTCCGACGATCCGGCGCGAGGGGCTCCGCGGCGGCGTCCTCTATCATGACGGCCAGTTCGACGACGCCCGGCTGCTCATCAACCTGGCCGCGACGGCGGCCGAGCGCGGGGCCGTGCTGCTCAACTATGCGCCGGTGGTCGCCGTGGACCGCGGCGCGAGCGGCCGTGTGATCGGTGTCACGGCCCACGACGTGGAGACCGGCCGGGAGTTTCAGGCCGCGGCGAAGGTCGTGGTCAACGCCACCGGCGCGTTTTGCGACGGCGTCCGCCGAATGGCCGACCCGAACGCCACGCCGATGGTCGCTCCCAGCCAGGGCGTTCACCTCGTCTTCGATCGCTCCTTCCTGCCTGGCGAGACGGCCCTCATGGTGCCGCACACGCCGGACAAGCGAGTGATGTTCGCGATCCCGTGGCACGGACACACGCTCGTGGGCACGACCGACGTCGAAATGCAGGACGCGTCGCTGGAGCCGCGAGCGTCTGACGCCGAGATCGACTTCATCCTCGAAACGGCAGGCCGCTATCTGTCGAAATCGCCGACGCGGGCCGATGTCCTCAGCGTCTTCGCCGGCGTGCGGCCTCTGGTGAAAGTCGCCGGCACGCGCACGGCCGCCCTGCCGCGCGACCACACCATTCACGTCGATGCCGACGGACTGGTTACGATCACCGGCGGCAAATGGACGACCTACCGGCAGATGGCCGAGGACGGCGTCAACCACGCGGCGAAGCTCGGCGGACTGCAAGCGCGGCCGTGCCCGACGCGATCGCTGCGGATCCACGGCTGGCAGGATCACGGCGACAACTCCGACACTCTCGCGAGCTATGGCAGCGATGCGGCGGGGGTTCGTGACCTGATGCGTGAGAACGCCGCGCTCCGGGCGACGCTCCATCCGGCGTTGCCGTACTGCGAAGCGGAGGTCGTATGGGCGGCGCGGCGGGAAATGGCGCGGACGGTCGAAGACGTGCTGGCCCGGCGGACGCGGTCGCTTTTCCTGAATGCGAAGGCGGCGATCGCGGCGGCGCCACGGGTCGCCGAAATCCTCTCGGGCGAGCTGGGCCGCGACGGCGCCTGGCGGGACGAACAGGTCCGCGAATTCGCGTCCGTCGCGCGGGGTTACTGCATCACTTGACCGAGCAGCGCGAACGCGCGCGCCGCGATGACGCCGCCGACGAGCGGTCCCAGCACCGGCACCCACGAGTAACCCCAGTCCGAGTCGCGCTTGCCGGGGATCGGCAGCAGGAAATGTGCGATCCGCGGGCCGAGGTCGCGGGCCGGGTTGATCGCGTAACCCGTCGTGCCGCCGAGGCTCAGGCCGATGCCCCACACGAGGATGCCGATGAGGTACGGCGTCATTCCGGTCGCCGCTTTGGCGTTCACCAGCGCCTCCGCGACGAACACCAAGACGAAGGTGCCGATTACTTCGCTAATGAAGTTGCCGAGCGGCTGGCGGATCGCCGGGATCGTGCAGAAGATGCCGAGCTTGAAGTCGGGCTCGGGCGTTTCCGCCCAGTGCGGCAGGTAATGAATCCAGACGAGAATCGCGCCGACGAAAGCGCCGGCGAGCTGGGCCCCGATAAGCGACCACGCCTCGTTCGCGGAAGTTGCCCCGATCGCAAGGGCGCCGGCCGTGACGGCCGGATTGAGATGGCCCGGCGCCCCGAATGCGGCGGCCGTAAAAACGCCGCAGACGACCGCGAACGCCCAGCCCGCGGTGATCGCCAACCAGCCGGCGTTTTCGCCTTTCGACCGCTTCAGGAGCACGCCGGCGACGACGCCGTCGCCGAGCAGGATCAGGATCATGGTGCCGAGGAATTCGCCGAGCGCGCCGGTCACAGTGTGTCCCCCGCGTTGATGAGTGAGGCCCACTATCCGCGAGCAGTCGCGGTCAGTCAAGTCATGCGACGCCGCGACCGAGTCTTATTGGCCGCCGGGTGCCATGCCCACGGCTTTGCGTGGGCATGGGGGCGCTAACA
>DATJGQ010000046.1:0-8894 GCA_035494815.1 Gemmataceae bacterium | reverse complement strand
CGAAACTGTCGTGAGCACCGCCGCCGCGTAGGCGTGATGTTCTGCTAACACGCGGTTGTACTCGGTCTTGCTTTCCGGGCTGTCGTAGGGGCCGAGGTAGAAGTCCCGGCGGTTTCCGACCTGGTCGCGGAGCGTGACGATGGCCTGACCGGAAGACTTGTGGAGTCGGTAAGTGGGAACGGGATTGGGACGGCGAGGCATCGCGGCGGGTACCCATTTTGCGGTAAACTACCGCAGTATTCTGGGTTTTCGTGCCGCACTGCCGACCACCGACAGGTAAGCTCAATCGCTTCGGCGAATAGGACTTAGAGAAAGCTCCCCGAGTTGGACTCGAACCAACAACCGTCCGATTAACAGTCGGATGCTCTACCGATTGAGCTATCGGGGACCGAGTGGTCCGAAGCGTTTTTATAGAGGCGCTCGGGACTATCCGCAAGGGGAGTCGGGGGCTACCATGCTCCTGAAACCCCGCCCGAGGGACCGTCATGCGCCTTGCGACACTCGCCACTCCCGCCGGGCCCCGCGCCGCAGTCGGGGTCGGCAATTACTACGTGGATCTCTACGCGACAGACCCGAGTCTGCCGAGTTCGGTTCGCTCGCTTCTGGCCGGCGGGCCGGGCGCCCTTCGGGAAGCCGCGGCCGCCGATCGGTCGCCGCGGGCGGTCCGCGTCGCGGCGGGGCAGGTCGAATTGCTCCCCCCCGTTCCGGACCCGCCGAAAATCCTTTGCATCGGCCTCAACTACCGCGACCACGCCAAGGAGAACAACCGCGCCATCCCGACCGAGCCCGTCCTGTTCGCCAAGTTCCACAATACACTGATCGGTCCGGATGACCCCATCCGCTTGCCCAACGTCAGTCAGAAGGTGGATTACGAGGCGGAACTGGTCGTGGTGATCGGCAAACGCGGGCGGGACATCCCGAAAGCGCGGGCGATGGAGCACGTGGCCGGCTACACCATCGGACACGACGTCTCCGCCCGCGACTGGCAGTTCAAAGGTGAGGAGAAGCAGTGGGTGGTCGGCAAGACGTTCGACACCTTCGCCCCGACCGGCCCGCATCTCATTACCGCCGACGAGGTGCCCGACCCGCACAAGCTGGACATCAAGTTGCGGCTCAACGGCGAGGTGATGCAGGACTCGAACACTCGCGAATTCATCTTCCAGATCCCGGACCTGATCGCGTATCTGTCGCAAGTGGTGACGTTGGAGCCGGGGGACCTGATCTTCACCGGCACGCCGCCGGGGGTGGGCGTCGCCCGCAAGCCGCCGGTGTTCCTCAAGCCGGGGGACGTCGCCGAGGTCGAAATCGAAGGCCTCGGCGTGCTGCGAAACCCGGTCATCGCGCGGTGACGAGTGCTTTCGCGAAGCCGTCGCGAACCGGGCTCGCCGTCGCCACGTCGGTCCCTATAGTAATCTGCTGCCCGATTGAACGTGTCACCGACGAGGTGCCTCATGGCCTCCAAAAGTAAAGAAGCCCGTTCGTACGTGAAGTTGGTCAGCAGCGAGAGTGACCACTGCTACTTCGTGCAGAAGAATCGCAACAACACCAAGGAGCGGCTGCAGCTGCGCAAGTACGATCCGATCATTCGCAAACACGTGATTTATAAGGAAGGGAAATGAGGCTTTAGGCGTCAGGCTCTAGGCTACAGACCGAGATTCTTTGCTATAGCCTAAGGCCTGAAGCCTATGGCCTCTTCGCGAGCGAGCAAGCCATGCACATCCACGTGAACGATACCGTCGAAGTGATTAGCGGCGACGACCGCGGCAAGCGCGGCCGGGTGCTGCGCGTGGACGGGGCCGCCGGCAAGATCGTCGTCGAGGGCGTCAACAAGGTGTACAAGCACCTCAAGCCCGGCCGACGCAATCCGCAGGGCGGCCGGCTCTCCAAGGAGATGCCGGTGGACCTGTCCAACGTCGCGCTCATCGACCCTTCCACCAACAAGCCGACGCGCGTCGGCGTTCGCTATCTGCCGGACGGGTCGAAAGAGCGGTTTGCGAAACGGTCCGGCGCCGGCCTGGGCCGAATCGGCGCGGTCAAGACGCGGCGCGTCGCGAAGAAGTAAGGAACCCGACCGTGAAGAAAGACATCCACCCCGAATACCGCCCGGTCGTCTTTCAGGACGCCGCCGCGAATTTCTCGTTCCTGAGCCGTTCGACCGTCAAGACCAACGACACGATCAAGTGGACCGACGGGAACGAGTACCCGCTGGTGAAGCTCGACATCTCCAGCGCGTCGCACCCGTTCTTCACCGGGAAGATGAAGTTCGTAGACTCCGCCGGCCAGATCGAGCGGTTCCGCAAGAAGTTCGGCAACTACCGCAAGACCGAAGAGAAGAAGTGAGCGCGACGGTGATAGGACCCATTGGTCTGGAACGGCCGATGGGTCCTATGAGGTTCACCCCACCCAAATCGGTTCCCCGCACCGATCGAGCTTGAGGTGCGGGTGTCCCTGCAGGATCAGCCGCAGCAGACCGGCCCAGTCGTCGCACCAGACGACAGCCCCACGGCCGTCTACCCGTAGCGTGACCCATCCCGCCTGTTTGACCTGGAACATGGCCCATCCCCCGACCGCCGGTGGATCGCGGGGCGGTCCCGGTCCGGGATGCCGCCCCGCGATCCATTAGCGTCATTGGAGGGGGATGTTTCAATGGGACTCGGGCCGGCGGCACGAAGAAACCTGCCGCGTGCAACGCGCGAACGGCCGATCTGCTAGAGTTTGCCTAACGAGTTACTTTTCGCCGTTGCTCGGAAGGGCCGCTGCGGCCTGCGCGGTGGGGTGATCTTTTCGCATCTCGTCGATGACTTGCTTTTGAATGGCCAAAAACGCGGCCACGCATTGCGGGTCGAACTGCCGGCCGGACTGCTTCTCCAGCTCGGCGAACGCCGCTTCGAACGACTTACCCTTCTTGTCCGGATGATACGGCCGGTTCGAGGTCATGGCGTCGAAGGAGTCCACGACCGCGACGATGCGGGCCAGGAGCGGGATCGTCTCACCCGCCAAACCGTCCGGATAACCGGTGCCGTCCCACCGCTCGTGGTGGCTGCGGACGATCGGGCGAATCTTCGGGTCCAGGTCGGGGATCAGGCTGACGATCGTCTCGCCCTTGGTGGTGTGTGACTTCATCTCCTCGAATTCGGCCGCGGTCAGCTTGCCCGGCTTGGAGAGGATCGCGTCCTTGATGCCGATCTTGCCGATGTCGTGCAGCGGGGTGCCGGTGTCGAGCAGTTCCAGGTCGTACGCCGCCAGGCCGAGCTGGGCCCCGAGCATGAGGGCGTACTTCTTGACGCGCTTGGTGTGGCCGCCGGTGTACTCGTCCCGCAGGTCGACGGCCTGTGCCAGGACCGTGATCGTGTCCTTGAACAACTGCCGCTGTTTCTTCAGCAGTGCGGCGCACTCGATGCCGGCGGAGACGTTGGCGGCGAGGGCGTCGGCCAGGTGCAGATCGTCCTCGGTGAACGGCCGTTGCCAATAGGACCGGTCGAGGTGCAATAAGCCGAGTCTTCGCCGGGCGGTGCGTAAGAGCACGCAAAGGACCGACGACATTTGCCCGTCGGCGATGGACTCGGTGGTCGCCAGCTCGGGGTCGTCGCCGACCGACGTACACAGGATCGACTCGGCCTGGGTGAAGCAACGCTGGGCGATCTTCTGGCTGTAGTGGAAGCGGCCGCTCTGTACCTCACCGTGACCACCGGCGAGCGCCCGGACTTTGAGCTTCTCGTCCGGGCCTTCGGCGAGCACGATCGCGCCGCGCTGGGCGTCGAGGACGTGCACCGCATCTTCGAGCACTTGGCGGAGCAGGTCCTCCTCATTCTCCATGTGCACGAGGTGGTGGCCGGCCCGCAACAGGGCGATCAGCTGTTCGCCGGGGCGGAGGCAGCGGTTGCGGTCGAAAATCAGATCCTGGATCGCGTCTTCCCAGGACGAGTTTGCGGCCGCTTCGACGAGGATTTGCGGCGGGGAGGGCTCCGGCGTCGGCGGCGGCGCGTTTTCGCTCAGCTCAATGACCAGGGCGACCTTGCCGAACTGCACGATATCCCGCGCGTGGACCGACTTCTCCGAACCGGCGACGCGGACGCCGTTGACGTAGGTGCCGTTGGTGCTGTCGAGGTCGCGGACGACCCAGCCCTGGGGCGGCGCGTATCGCAATTCGGCGTGCTTACGGCTGACGGAGCTGTCGTCCAGCACGATTTCGAGCGACGCGAGCCGGCCGGCCCGCAACACGCTGTCGTGCTCCCAGACCTTTCCTTTGATTTCGTCGCTGATGCCGCGTAGGCGAATGCACTGCTTCACGACGGAACCCTCTCGCCGGTGCGACGCACCGGCCCCCGCCGATTGTAGCAACTCGCGCCGGCCTGAAACCACAAACCAC
Source organism: Gemmataceae bacterium (assembly GCA_035494815.1). Taxonomy (GTDB): domain Bacteria; phylum Planctomycetota; class Planctomycetia; order Gemmatales; family Gemmataceae; genus DATJGQ01. The sequence continues at coordinate 4,525 of DATJGQ010000046.1, read as the reverse complement.
CTCCTGTTCGGCCGGTCACCGGCTATGCAGACCCCGTAATCCCCACTATCATCAGGACCGACACGAGCCGAAGTCCCGAGGAGCGTCGCCGATGAAGTCGCGCCCCCGCATGCCCCTGTGCCTCATGATCTTGACGACGGTCATCGCCCTCGCCGTTGCCGGGTTGGCGGCGGCTCAGCGGCGAGGGTTACTGTCGGCAGCGCCAACTCTTGACCCGGTCGTACCGCTCGGCGGACAACGCGGCACCGCAGTGGACCTCACAATCAGCGGAACGAATCTGTCCGACCCGCTGGCGGTGTGGACAAGCTGGGCGGCCGCGCCGCTGCGCGTCACCCTCCCAGCGGGCAGTGCTCCCCGCAAAGATAGCACGGTTTTGCCGGTAAAGGTGGAGCTAACGGCAGATGTGCCACTCGGTTGGCACCGGGTGAGGGTGGCCACTGCTCACGGCCTGACCAACGCGCGCCCGTTCTGTATTGACGCACTCCCACAATTGAACGAGTCAAACGACAACCACGCGCCCGCCACCGCGCAACCGGTGACGGTGCCATGTGTTATCGTCGGCCGGGCGGATCCGGAGCAGAGCGACTTCTTTAAGTTTACCGTAATTGCTGGCCAGCGGCTGACTTTCGACGTCCTGGCCCGGCGGCTCGGAAGTGCCTTCGACCCGGTCATCCGGCTGCACGATCTGCGAGCCGGCCGCGACATCCCCGCGGCCTTAAGCGACGACGCGCCCGGATTGCAGACCGACGCTCGGCTGACACACACTTTCGCCGCGGCGGGCGACTATGCAGTCGAAATCCGTGACACCACGCACAAGGGTGGCAAGGACTACTGGTATCGACTTCGAATCGGCGACTTCCCGTGCGCGCTGGCACCGTTGCCACTCGCGGCGAAGCGCGGCGCGACGGTGACAGTCCATTTCGCCGAGGACGTCCGGGGGCAACCGGCCAATCAACTCGCCGCGCCGGTCACCCTCACGGCGCCGACCGACCCGGCCCTCGACTGCGTATCGTTGGTGCCGGTCGGGCCGAACGGCGTGCCCGGCTGGCCGGTCGAGCTGTTGTTGAGCGATCATGACGAACTGCTCTCGCAGGGGAATCAGCAGACGCCCGCCGAGGCCATGCGACTCATGCCGCCGAGCGGGGTAACGGGGCGGTTCCAGCGGCGGTCACAGAAGGACCACTACGTATTCACGGCCAAGAAGGGTCAAGCGCTGCAGGTCATCGCGCAGACGGCCGATGTTCACTCGCCCGCGGACGTATTGCTCACACTCATGGACGCGAAAGCGGCTGTCGTCGCCCGCAGTAATCCGGACGTGGCGACGGCGGCGATCGAGTTTACCCCGCCGGCCGACGGGGACTACACGGTCGTCGCCGAGCATCTGAATTACGCGTTCGGTCCAACCGAGTTTTACCGGCTTGTGGTTCGGCCGCGATTGCCCAGTTTCGAACTCGCGGTGACGACGGACCGATTAGACATTCCCCAGGGACAGCTCGCTCTGTTGCCGCTGCAACAACTGACTCGCCACGGCTTCGGCGGCCCGATCGAGGTCAGCGTCGTGGGTCCGGCGGGGTTGAGCGGGACGGTGACCGTGCCGGAGAACGCCCAATCTCCGCCGCCCGCCGCGGGTCAGCCGGAGCCGCCGGCGGCGGCGTTGTTACCGGTGCGCGCGGGGGTGGATCTCGCCCCCGGTCCCTACGAAATCAAAATGCGCGCACGGGCGATGATCGACGGAAAGGAGTTCATTACATTCGCGAGCACGAGGCCGGCGGTGAGCCGGGACCTGGGCAACCTCGCCGTGCCGCCGCGAGTTTGGCAGCGAACCGTCGGCGTGGGGGTCACGCCGAAACCGCCGTTCACGCTCACGGCCCGCTGGGACCGGCCCGAGGCCGTCCGCGGTCTCTCGACGAAGTTGGTCGTGACCGCGACACGGGACGCCGGCTTCGACGGCGACATCGCGCTCACCGTCAATGACCTGCCGGCAGATGTTACGGCCGCTCCCCAGAAGGTTGCCAAGGACCAGACGGAGACGACGATCGACGTGCAGCTGAAAGAACAGGCGCCGCTCGGGACGTTTGCGTTTAGCGTCGTCGGCCGGTCGCAGCACCAGGGGCACGAGTCCGCCGCGATCGTGCTGCCTCCCCCGCTCGTCGTCGCGCTGCCATTCGACCTCGCGGTGACCCCGAACCCATTAACGTTGACGGCCGGGGAGAAAGCGAAACTGGCCGTGCGCACCACACGCAAGGGCGGCTACGACGGGCCGGTGGCGCTCGAATTCCGCAACCTGCCGGCGAACGTGACCGTGCCAAAGGCGGCCATCGCGAAAGGGCAAGACCAGATCGAAGTCGAATTGACGGCCGCCGCTAACGCCGCGCTCGGGGCGAGGGGCGACGTGAGCGTGCTCGGCACCGCCCCGCTCGGTAACCAGCAGGCCGCTTCGCCGAACTTTACGGTCCGCGTTCAGCCGCCCCCGCCACAGCTGACGCTCAAAGCCGAGCCGGCCGCCCTGACCCTCAAGTCGGGCGCCAAAGCCGCCGTCAGGGTGACGATCGATCGCAAACACCTCACCGGACCGGCGGCTTTGAGTGTCGAAGGCCTGCCCGACAAAATCACAGCCGCGCCCGTCCAGATCGCGGCCGACAAAAATGAGGCGACCATCGAATTCATCGCCGCCGCGGACGCCGCGCCGGCCAAGGCCGACGCGACCATCAAAGCCCAGATCGGCATGACGGTTGCCACGACCAAGGTGACGGTCCAGGTCGAAAAACCCGCAGCGGAGTGAGCGATGTCCCTCTTCGATAAGTTCGTAGACGCCGTCCCCTACGCGGAGTTCATGTCGAAGTACGGCAACGACGCGTACGAAGCCAAATGGCGCGCGACGTACGACCAGGTGACGCTCACGCCGGCCCAGCGGGAATTGCTCGGCAAGTTTAAGCGCGAGACGAACGTGCTCGTACTCGCCGGTGCATGGTGCGGAGATTGTTCGAGCCAGTGTCCGATCTTCGACCGTTTCGCCGAAGCCGCCCCGGTCTTGAAGGTCCGCTATCTCGACCGGGATGAGCACGGCGACGCCCAGACACGACTTCAGATCAACGGCGGCGACCGCATCCCGGTCGTGGTCTTCTTCAGCGAAGACGGTTACGAGGTCGCCCGCTACGGCGAACGCACCCTCAGCAAGTACCGGGACCTGGTCGAGAAGCAGACGGGCGAGTCGTGTGCGAGCGGCATCGCCGTCCCGGGCGACCCGCTGCTCTCGCGGGTCACACAGGACTGGCTGAACGAGTTCGAGCGCGTGCAGTGGCTCCTGCGCCTCTCGCCGCGGCTCCGGCAGAAGCACCGCGACTGACCGATAACGCACCGCCCGCGGAGATTCAGCGCATGAAACCGATCCGCTGTTGTGTTGTTGCCCGGGCCGCACTTTTGATTCTGTCGGTCTTCGCGCCGGCTCAATCCCCTCTCCCGCAATACCCGCCGCCGGCCGAGGTTCGTGCCGCGTTTCGCAAGCTCCTCGACCGACCGGTCGTCCCCGCCGATCCGAAGCCGGTCGGCCGACGGGTTCAAGGCAACGGCCAGACGATCGAGGACCTGACCATCGCGACGGAGACCAGGGCCGACGGCACGCCCGAGCGCGTGCCGATTCGCGTGGTGACGCCCGCCGGGGCAGGGGCGTCTCGGCGGCCGACGATCATCGTGCTCCACGGCACGGGCGGGTCGAAGGACTCCGTCAAGGACTGGCTGACCGCCTTTGCCGACCATGGATTTCTCGCCATCGCGATCGATGCTCGCTACCACGGCGACCGCGCCGGCGGACAGCGCGGTAAGGCGGCCTACGAGGCCGCCGCACTCCGCGCCTGGCGGGGCAAACCGGGCGAGCCGCAGGAACACCCGTGGTTCTACGACACCTGCTGGGACCTGTGGCGAACGGTCGATTACCTCAGAATACGGCCGGACGTCGATCCCGACCGGATCGGCATGATCGGCATTAGCATGGGCGGCATCCAAACCTGGCTGGCCGCTGCCGTGGACGAACGAGTCAAGGTCGCCATCCCCGCGATCGCCGTACAGAGCTTCCGCTGGAGCCTCGAACACGATCGCTGGCAGGGCCGGGCGCGGACCATTCAGGCGGTTCACGACGCCGTGGCCAAGGACCTCGGCGAGTCGGCCGTGAACGCCATGGTCTGCCGCGAACTGTGGGCGAAGATTGTGCCAGGGATCACGGAGCAGTTCGATTGCCCGAGCATGCTGCGACTGTTCGCCGGCCGGCCGCTGCTCATCCTCAACGGCGACCGCGACCCGAACTGCCCGATCGACGGGGCGAGACTGGCGATCGCGAGCGCCGAGGTCGCGTTCCGGGAGGCGAACGCGACGGACAAGCTCAGGGTGATGATTGCCGAGGGCGTCGGGCACCAGGTGACGCCGGAGCAGCGAGCGGCGGCGATCGCGTGGTGTGAGAAGTGGCTCAAGTGAACGCGTCGCGGCCGCGCTCCGCCGCGCGTCGCGGCTAAACGTTTAGCCGCGACGCGCG
>DATJGQ010000045.1:0-12218 GCA_035494815.1 Gemmataceae bacterium | reverse complement strand
GCTCGCGCTTCGGGCTGGTCGGAAACGTTTTCGTAAACTGACAATTATGTCGATGACACCTGATCAAGCTTACTCGGAGCTCATCCGCCGCGTCCGTGAGGCGTCACTGCTCGGCTCCTGCGCCGGCGTGCTCGGCTGGGACGAGCGGACGTATCTACCTAAGCGCGGCGCCGCCCTGCGCGGCGACCAGATGGGCCTGCTCGCGCGACTTTGCCACGAGATGCTGACCGATCCGGCAATCGGCGAATTGTTGGCAAAAGTCGAAGGCACGTCGCTCGTCGGAGACCCGGAAAGCGATGCCGGCGTCAACGTCCGCGAAGTCCGCCGCAGCTACGACCGGGCAGTGAAAGTCCCGAAGGAACTTGTCGAAGAACTCGCCCGCGTCACGACCCGCGCCCAGGGCGAATGGGCGGAGGCGCGAAAGGCGAAAGACTTCGACCGCTTCCGGCCTTGGCTGGAAAAGATCGTCGAACTCAAACGGAAGGAAGCGGACGCGATCGGCTACACGACGAGCCGATACGATGCCTTGCTGGACGAATACGAGCCGGGGGCGACCGCGGCCGAGATTACCAAGCTCTTCGCGGCGCTCGCCAAGGACCTGATCCCGCTCGTGCAGCGGATCACTTCGTCCGGGCGTAGCCCCCGGCGCGACATTCTCACCCGCGAGTTTCCGACTGACAAGCAGGAGGCGTTCGGCCGCGCCGCGGCGGCCGCGATCGGTTTCGACTTCGACTCCGGCCGGCTCGATACGACGACGCACCCGTTCTGCTCCGGCATCGGGCCCGGCGACTGCCGCATTACGACGCGATACAACCCGCAATTCTTCAACGAGTCGTTCTTCGGCATCTTGCACGAGTCGGGCCACGGCATCTACGAGCAGTCGCTGCCCGCCGAGCACCACGGCACACCGCGCGGCGCCGCCGCGTCACTCGGCGTGCACGAATCGCAGTCGCGGTTGTGGGAGAATCAGGTCGGCCGAAACCGGCCGTTCTGGGAACATTTTTTTGCGAAGGCGCAGGAAACGTTCTCATCCGCCCTCGGCGACGTGGCGCTCGACGATTTCCTATTTGCCATCAACGACGTGCGGGCGTCGTTCATCCGTGTCGAGGCCGATGAGGCGACCTACAACCTGCACATCGTGCTGCGGTTTGAGTTGGAACAGGCGCTGCTCGCGGGCGACTTGCAACCCGCCGACGTTCCGGCGGCGTGGAACGAAAAGTTCCAGCGAGCGTTCGATCTGACGCCGCCCGACGACTCGCAAGGCTGCCTGCAGGACATCCACTGGAGCTTCGGTGGATTCGGCTACTTTCCCACATACACGCTCGGAAATCTCTACGCCGCCCAATTCATGGCCCAAGCGCGCAAGGACCACCCGGGCCTTGAGGACGACTTCCGCCGCGGCGAGTTCGGGTGTCTCAAAGGCTGGCTCAATGAGAAGATTCACAGCCAAGGACAGCGCTATCGGGCGAGCGAACTCTGTCGCCGCGTCACCGGCCAGCCGCTCGATCATCGGCCGTTCCTGGCCTATCTGCGGGAGAAGTACGAGCCACTCTATCTCCGTTGAGGACGCCGCGGCGTGGGAACCGACCTGAACGCGCGGCCAACATCCGACAGCCGAGCGGGCATCTTCTACGGTCTGGCGGCGTACGGTTTCTGGGGCATCATGCCTCTGTATTTCGACGCCGTCCGCGACGTCCCGCCGGGCGAAATCCTCGCCCAACGCATCGTCTGGTGCGGCGTCTTGCTCGCGATCGTCCTGGCCGTCACCGGCCGCTGGCGCGAGATGATCGACCGGTTGCGCGCACCCGGAGTGCCGCGGACTTTCTGCTGCACCGCATTCTTCCTGACCACCAACTGGCTCGCCTACATCTACGGCGTCACCCACGGGCGCACGGTCGATACCAGTCTGGGCTACTTCATCAATCCCCTACTCAGCGTCCTGCTGGGGATGATCGTGCTTCGGGAACGGCTACGGTTCTGGCAGGCGGTCTCGGTGTTGCTGGCCGCCGCGGGTGTCCTGATCCCGGTCGCGGCCGCCGCGGAGGTCCCCTGGATCGCGCTGACGGTCGCCGTCTCGTTCGCCCTGTACGGGCTTCTCCGGAAGCAAGCGCCGGTGGATGCGCTGGTCGGTCTGTCGATCGAGACGTTCATCCTCGCCCCGTTCGCGGCCGCGTACCTGGTAATCCTGCTCCTTCAAGGAGACATGGCTCTCGGCCGGTCGGGCTTGGGCGTCGACGCGTTGCTGCTGGCGAGCGGGGTGATCACGGCCGTGCCGCTGTTATGGTTCGGGAAGGCGGCGCGGACGCTGAGCCTTTCGACGCTCGGCATCTTGCAATACGTGGCCCCGACGATGCAGTTCGTCCTCGCCGTTTTTTATCTGGGAGAGTCGGTCGCCCCGCTGAAATGGGCGGCGTTCGCGCTGATTTGGGCGGCGCTGGCGATCAACACGATCGACTCTTGGCGTGTCGCCCGGTCGGAACGGGCCGTCGTCATCGCGGATGGCGACGGCGGCGCGGAGCTGGAGGCGGTCGAGCCGGGCTGAGTCTGCAACCCGTCGCAGCAATGGATGTCGCCGAAGCCGCCGCACTCGGGGCAGGGCCGGCAGTGATGGGCGCCGGAAATAACACGTCGGCCATGACAGAGGGGACACAGCATCGGCCGTCTCCGGCGAGTTCTAATACTCTCCGCATTGTAAAGGATGACGCCGGCACGGCTGAATGTCAGTAGCGGCGAATTTGCTTCGGCCTACCGTCCCTGCCTACACTGATACAGGGAACTGATTCTTCCAGGAGCTGTTCTGCGAATGCCTCTTTCCGCCCGTCCGACGACTCTGAAAGCCCTCCGCGCCAGTGGTTGGGTGTCCCGCCCGGTCAAGCACGAAATCCGCGAGAACTTCCTCCGCATGCTGCAAAACGGCGAGGAACTGTTCCCCGGCATTATCGGCTACGAAAGCACCGTCATTCCCGAAATCAACATCGGCCTGATCGCGGGCCACGATCTGCTCTTCCTCGGGGAGAAGGGCCAGGCGAAGAGCCGGTTAATGCGGTCGCTCGTGCGGTTCCTCGACGAAGAGTTGCCGTACCTCGACATCCCCGGCTGTCCGGTGCACGAGGACCCGTACCGGCCGATCACCACCGCCGGCAAACGTCTCGTCGCGGAGATGTCCGAGGATCAAATCCCAATCGCGTGGTGGCCGCGGAAGGAGCGTTACGCCGAGCGGCTCGCCCCGGGAACGAAGTTCGCGGACATCATCGGCGAGATCGACCCCGCCAAGCTCGCCGGCGGCACCACCATGGCCAGCGAGGAGGCGCTGCACTTCGGCCTGATTCCTCGCATGCACCGCGGCATCTTCGCCATGAACGAGGTACCCGAACTCGACGAGCTGGTGCAGGTCGGCCTTTTCAACATCCTCGAAGAGCGCGACGTGCAAATCCGCGGGTACCCAGTGCAGTTTGACATCGACGTGCTCGTGCTCTTTTCTGCCAACCCGGCGACGTACAACCGCTCGGGCAAGGTGATCCCGCAGCTCAAGGACCGGATCGGCTCCTTGATCGTGACCCACTATCCGACGGACCGTTCGAACGGCATCGAGATCATGGAGCAGGAGGCGGGACTCGACCTGGGCGGCGACTACCCGGTCGTGGTGCCGTTCTTCATGAAGGAAGTGGTCGAGCAGATCAGCCGGTCGGCACGGAAGTCCAAATATGTCGATCAGGCGTCGGGCGTGTCGGCCCGGTTCTCGATCGCCAACTATCGGACGATGGTCGCGAGCGCCCGCCAGCGCGGCGTGCGGCTCGGCGAGAAGCCGTCCGTGCCGCGGATCAGCGACCTCGCCCACATCATGTCGAGTTCGCTCGGCAAGTTGGAACTGGACCTGATGGGCACGCACCAGATGAATGAGAAGCAAGTCCTGGAAGCCGTGCTCGCCGATGCGGTCAAGATCGTGTTCGAAGAGTACGTAGACAAGAACGGGCTGGAGGAGATCGCCAACGTCTTCTCGAAAGGTGTCAAGATCGAGGTCGGCGACATGCTGCCGTCGAGCCATTACGCGGAACGATTAAAGCGCGTGCCCAAGGCGTGGGAAAAGGCGTTCGAGGTCAACAACGCCTCCGATGAGGCGATGCGGGCGTCGTGTGTTGAGTTCATACTGAACGGGTTGTACGCCAGCGACCGCATTTCGCGGGTCCAGAAGCACGGGCGGATCACGTACGAAGTTTAGCCCGCCGCTTGCGGCGGGAAGACCCACCCGCCGCAAGCGGCGGGCTAATAACTGGCGGCAACATGAGTTCCAAAGTCCTCGGCGGCATCATCCACACGTACCAGAAGTACGACCCGGTCGAGTTCCCCAGCCCGACCGCGGAGCCGCCCGACCTCGTCTCGCCGGTCATGGAGCACATGCTCTTCTATGGCGAAGAGCGCGAACTGACCGAGGAAGAACTCGCGCGCGCGGTGCGGCTTGACCCCCGACAGATCGCCGGGCTCGGGCCGAGCATCGACATGCTCATGGAGATGCTCCGTGAGCGCAAGCGCCGCATCCTCGAAACTTATGAAACCGAGCAGGTCCAGGAGGAGGCCGCACGCAATTATCAGGAGCAGGCGAAGGGCACGAAGCCGCCCGGCAAACTCGCCCAGCGGTTTCAGCGGGCCGTCCGCGAGGAGCAAATCGCCGACCTCGAGCAACTCTGGTACGCCTCCGGCGACGAGCAGAGCCCGTTCGCCCGCAACCTGTTGCAACTCATGGAGCGGCTCGGGGAGAAGTATCAGGTCGAGGAACTGGCGGCGAAGTACGACTTCACAGGCGACAAGCCGATGACCGTCCCCGAGGCGCTCGAAATCAAACGCGAGTTGGAGAAGATCGACGAACTCTTGAAGCAGCTTCAGGAGGCGAAGAAGACCGCCCAGATCGGCATCATCGACATGGAGGCTCTCGCAGAATTTGCCGAGCCGGGCGACGTGCAGCAATTGAGCGCGCTGCAGCAGCAGATTCAGGACTATTTGCGCGAAATGGCCGAGCGGCAGGGCCTCGAACAGGGCAAGCGCGGCGGCTTCCACTTGACGCCCAAGGCGATGCGGCTGTTCCAGAGCAAGCTGCTGGAGAAAATCTTCGAGCAGATGCAGGCGTCCCGAAGCGGGCGGCACACCGGCCCGGTCGTCGGCGAGGGCGCGACCGAGCTCCAGACGACGAAGCCGTACGAGTTCGGCGACTCGGTCACGCACATGGACATCCCGGGGTCGCTCGTCAACGCGCTCATCCGCGACGCGACCGAACGGCCGATCCGCTTCAAGTCGGAAGACATCCTCATTCACAAGACGCGAAACGTGCCCAAGTGCGCGACCGCCGTTCTGCTCGACATGAGCGGCTCGATGCGGTACGAGGGCATGTACGTCAACGTCAAACGGATGGGCCTGGCCCTGGAAGGACTGGTGCGGAAAGAGTTTCCCGGCGATTACTTGCAGTTCGTCGAAATGTACACGGTCGCCAAGCCGCGCCACGTCTCGGAAGTGCCGACGCTCATGTACAAGCCGGTGACGATTTCGCGCTACTTCGTGCAACTCAAGGCCGACATGAGCGACCCGAAGATCAGCGAGTCGATGTTGCCGCCGCACTTCACGAACATCCAGCACGCGCTGCAAATGGGCCGGCGGTTCCTCGGCGCCCAGGACACGCCGAACCGGCAGATCGTTTTGATCACGGACGGGCTGCCGACCGCCCATTTCGAGGGCGAGACGCTCTACATGCTTTACCCGCCCGACCCGCGGACAGAACGGGCGACATTGCGGGAAGGGCAACTGTGCGCCCGCGAAGGCATCACGATCAACATCTTCCTGCTGGCGAGTTGGAACCAGTCGGAAGAGGACGTTCGGTTCGCCTACCGGCTTGCGGAGTCGACGAAGGGAAGGGTGTTTTTCGTCGCGGGGCGGGAGCTGGATCGGTATGTGGTGTGGGATTATTTGACGCGGCGAAAGCAGATTATTGCATAAGAGTGTGGAACCACAGATGAACACGGATGGACACAGATAAGGCAAGCCCTATCTGTGTCCATCCGTGTTCATCTGTGGTTAGTTCTTATTCGGTCCCGGTCCCCAGCGGCGCCTTGCCTTCCTTCACCTCCTTGAGCCGCTCGCGATAGCGGTCGTACAACCGCGTCTGCTTGCTCGTCGGTTCGAGCGGCTTGCCGTCGATGAAGATCGCCTGCACTTGCGCCGACGCCTGCAAGATGTCTCCCGTCGCTAAGACAAGATTGGCCCGCTTGCCGGTCTCGATCGTGCCGACCTGATCGGCGACGCCGAGAATCTGCGCCGGGTAGAGCGTCACCGATTTCAGTCCGTCCTCAGCCGGAAGACCGTAAGAAACCGCGAAAGCCGCCTCGTACGGCAGGTTGCGAGTGTTACTGCCGCCGGAGTTGCCGCCGCCGGTGCTGTTCGTGCGGATGCAGAAGCGGACACCGGCTTCCTTCAGTTTTGCGGGATTAATGAACGGGGCGTCATAGCGGTCGAATTCGCGGTCCTGCGGCAGCGCCATGATCGGGCCGACGATGACCGGCACGTCGCGTTTCTTGAGTTCGTCGGCCGCCTTCCACGCCTCGACCGCGCCGCTCAGAACAACTTTGATCTTGAGGTCATCGGCGAGCTTGAGCGCGTCGATGATCTCCTGCCGCCGGTTGGCCTGGACGACGACGAGTTTCTCGCCCCGCGCATAGGGGACAAGAGCTTCCAATCGCGGGTTGGCCGGCATCTTCTTCGACTGCTTGCGGCCCTCGTCGTACGCCACGGCCTGGGCGAAGAGGTCTTTCAGTTGTTTGAGACGTTCGGTCCGCTGGCGGGTGGCGACGCCGCGGCCGGCGAACGGCGACGGGCCGAAGTCGCCGGTCGCAAACGGCGACGAGGACGGGAACTCGACGAACAGGCCGAGCTGATCGACGACGGTCATCTCACGTGGCACCCAACCGGCGAGATTGATGAGCGCCCCTTGGCCGGCGATGACCCCGCCCGTCGGCCGCGTCACCACCGTCGTCACGCCGTTGGCCCGCGTCACCGGGATCAGTTCCGAGTCGGGGTTGATGGCAATGCTCGCCCGCAGGTCGGGCTGGAAGTCGCCGGTCTGGCCGTAGTCGTTCGTCTCGCGGGCGGAACCGACTTCGGCGAGGCCGAGGACGGTGCCGGCGTCGATCATGCCGGGGAAGAGGTGCAACCCCTCGGCCGGGATGATCGTCGCGTTCGGCGGGATCGGCGCCGCCCCGTTCTGGCCGACGGCGCGAATGCGACCTTGCTCGATGACGACGGTAGCATTCGGCATCGACGGCCCGCAGACCGGGTGCACCGTCGCGCCGCGAATTGCTATCGGGCCGTTGGCGTTGTGCGGAAGCTTGATCGTGTCGGCCCGCGGCCTGTTCGGCCCGGCGACGGCGGCCGTGTCGGGCGTCATCTTCGGCGTCCGCTGGAAGTAAACTTCGCCTTCGACGAGCGTCATTTCTACACGGGCGTAGCTGTTGAGCGGGTGGCCGTTGAAGATCGCCAGGTCCGCGTCCTTGCCGACTTCGAGCGAGCCGATTCGCTTCTCCAGACCGAGCTGTTTCGCGGGGTTGAGCGTGATCGTCTGCAGCGCCTCCGCCTCGCTCATGCCGCCGTACTTGATGCACTTCGCGGCTTCCTGGTACAGGTGCCGCATCAGTTCGTTCGAATCGGACTTGAGGCAAACGCTCGCGCCGGCCTCGTGGAGCAGGGCCGCGCCGAACGGGATCGCGTCGAACGCCTCGATCTTGTACGCCCACCAGTCGGTAAATAGCGACACGCTCGCGCCGTGCGCGGCAATCTCGGGGGCGATCTTATAGCCCTCGAGGACGTGCTGTAGCGACCTCACCTTGAAGCCGAACCGGTCCGCCACCCGCAACAGCATCAGAATCTCGTCGGCCCGGTAGCAATGGCAATGGACCTTGATGTCGCCCTTGAGGATGTCGGCGAGGGCTTCGAGCCGCAGGTCGCGGCGCGGCTCAGGGACGTCCTTGCCGGCCTTCTTCGCCGCCTCGTATTCGTCCAACGTCTTGCGGTACTCCTGCGCTTCGGTGAACGCGCGAACGTAAACGGCCTCGACGCCGAGCCGCGAGTTCGGGAAGCGGCCGTCGGTTCGTTTCACGTTTTCGCCGAGGGCGAACTTCACGCCGCGCGGGCCGTCGGTGACGATCAGTTCGCGGCCGGGCTTGCCGTACTTCAGCTTGATGACGGCGTCTTGCCCACCGGCGCAATTGGCGCTGCCGTGAAGGAGGCGGGCGGTCGTCACACCGCCGGCCAGTGCCCGGTAAATCTGCACGTCGTCACCATCCACGACGTCACGGACGCGTACCTCGGGCACGACCGAGAGCGACATCTCGTTGACGCCGCCATCGATGGCGAAGTGCGAGTGCGTGTCGATGATCCCGGGCATGATAAACATCCCGGCGGCGTCGATGACACTGACACCATCTGCGGACAGGTTCGGCCCGATTGCCGCGATCTTGCCACCGCGGATGAGGATGTCGGTGTTGGTCGCACCATTGCCGGCGGCCGTGAGCACCGTCGCGCCACGGATGAGGGCACTTCCGCCCGTCTGAATGGCAGGCTTGCGATCCGCCTCGATCTCGGTCGCGTATTCGCCGGGCGTCGGGGGAGCCGTTTCTTGATTGGGCTGAGCTTCCGCGTTCGCCGGCGGGTTCGTACCGCCCTGACGGCCGCGACCGCCACCACCCGGGGGTTGACCTTGTCCGCGAGCGAACCCCCCGCGGCCGCCGCCGGCGCGGCCCGCCGTCGAGGCGCCCCGGGCACCGGTTCGTGGCGTGTTCTCGAACCGCCAGCCGTCGGCGAAGACCATCCGCACCTGGGAGCGATCGTCCTTCAGGTCGCCGCGCATGACGACGACATGCGCCGGCCGCCCGGCTTCGATCTTGCCGACCTGACCTTCGACGCCCCAAATCCTGGCGGGCTCGGTCGTCAACGCCGCGAGCGCCGCGTCGACCGGCAGTCCCACGGCGATCACCTTCCGGAGATTGCCGTGGAAGCGATCGACGGGCTGTCCGGCGGTGCTGAGCGCGAATCGCACCCCGGCCTTTTGCAGCCGTGCCGCGTTCTCGGCGTCGACCTCACGGAGGCGCTTGCGCTCGTCGCGCGCCTTCTGCGGCAGCGCCTTTTCGGCTTCGTCGTCCGGCTCGCCGAAACTGACGCGGAGCACGACCGGGACATTATCCCGCTTCAGTCGTTCGGCGACTTTCCAGGCTTCGCGGCCGCCGTAGATCATCGGCTTCAGCTTGAACTCCGCCGCGAGGTCGAGGGCGCGGTGGATCTGGTCGCGCGTGTCGGCCTCGAAAACGATCGGCTGTTTGCCCTCGAGCACGGGCACGAGCGCGGCCAACGCCGGGTCGAGCGGCGGCCGAAGTCCGATCCGGCCGCGATGTTCGAAGGCGGCGTGTGTCCGGTGATAGTGCCCGGCGTCGAGCAGCGTCTGCCGGGCGTGGGCGACGACGCCCATCAGCGACCGGGGGTAATCGCCCGCCCCCTGCGGTGATCGCAGCGCGGCGTGCATCGCCACCGGCGAATTGAGAATCGCGTCCCGCGGGGCCGCACCGTTCAGACTCACGATCGCGCTCTGCCCGGTGAAGATCCCGCCGTCCGGCGCCACGAGGTGAGACGTGAATCCGGCCGCCCGCCAGCTATTGGATTGGTCTTCGTCCACGACGAACGCGGTGTTGACGACAAACTCCGGCGTCAGCCCCCGGCGGTTGTCCGCCTTCGTCGCGGCCAGGGCCTCGCTCGCGAAGTCCTCGACGACCGAGGGGCCCGACTCCGACCGCCGCAGCGCCGCGTCGAACCCCCAATGGCTCATCGCGTCCACGAACCCCGGGTACACCGTCATCCCGTCGCCGTCGATCTTGATCGCGTCCGCCGGCGCGGCGACATCGGGCCCCACGGCCTCGATCAGCCCGTCGCGGATCACGACCGTCGCCTTATCGAGCGACTTGCCCGGTTCGGGAACGACGCGGGCGCCGGTGATCGCAAACACTTTCGGTTGGATGCCACGCGACTGCGGCTGCACCGGCGGTTGGGCCTGTCCGGCCGGGGGATTGGTCTGGTCCTGACCGCCCTGGCCCCGCCGCCCGCGCTGCTGCCCGGAAACGAATTGCAGAACGCACACCAGGGTCAGTGCGGTCAGAAAACAGATGCGAAAATGAGTGCGCATCGTCGGCATTTCCTCGAAAAGCCCGTGACGTGGCGAGACGAGTCATCACAATAAAGGGCGGTCCGGTGCAATGCAACGAAAGACTCGACAATGTACGGGCGCACCGCGGTCGGCTACAATCACGAGCCGGCTAATCGACATCTCACGAGGGGACGGGAAATGAGCATTCGGCGGATTGTGCTGGCGGCGACGCTCGGACTGTCGCTCGTCTCATTGGCGCCGGCCGAGGACGTCGTCGCGTCGGGGGATCTGGCGACGCGAATCCAGAGCGTGATCAACGCGCCCGAGTACAAGCATGGCCGCTGGGGCATCCTGGTCGTCGAAGCCGAGTCCGGCCGCGTCGTCTTCGAGAAGAACCCGGACATGATGTGCATCCCGGCGTCCACGACGAAGCTCTATTCGTGCTCCTCGGCGCTGCACCACCTCGGCCCGGACTATAAGTTCGAGACGCCCGTCTACCGACGCGGGAGTGTCAGCGATAAGACGTTGAACGGTGACCTGATCCTGGTCGCGTAGGGCGACCTGACGTTCGGCGGACGAACGCTCCCCGACGGGACAATGGCGTTCGCGGACTCGGACCACACCTACGCCGACCCGACGTCGACGACCGCCGCCGTCACGCCGACCGAGCCGCTCGCCGGGCTGATCGACCTGGCCAAACAGGTCAAGGCGGCGGGCATCGAGCGGGTCACCGGCGACGTGCTTGTCGACGACCGCCTGTTCGACCGCGACCGCAGTAGCGGAAGCGGGCCGACGATGGTGACGCCTGTCCTGGTCAACGACAATGTGATTGACGTGCTCATCGCTCCCGGCGACGCGCCGGGGAAACCGGCGCTGGTCGCCACGCGGCCGGAGTCCGTGTTCGTCCAGGTCGACGCCCGGGTGCAGACGACGGCGGCCGGCGCGCCGTTCGTCGAAGTGATCGCGGCGAATCCGTCGCCGATCGCGGGTTCGGGCGCCCGCATCGTCGTCCGCGGGCGGATCCCGGTGAAGGCGAAGCCGGTCGTCCGTGTTCATCCGGTCGCCGACCCGACCGCGTTCGCGCGGGCGCTCTTCATCGAGACGCTACGCCGCGAGGGCATCAGGGTCGAGACCAGCCCTCTGACCGAAGCGCGGTCGAATTTGCCGGATCGCGACGGATACGACCGGCTGGAGCGCGTGGCCCTCTTTACGTCGCCGCCGCTCTCGGAAGCGATTAAGGTGACGCTCAAAGTCAGCCACAACCTTTACGCTAGTACGCTGCCAGTACTCGTTGCAGCAAAGTACCGCGAACGACGACTCGCCGACGGCCTGCGGCGCGAGGGGCAATTCCTGAAAGAGATCGGCGTGGACGTGAACGCCGTTTCGTTCGCCGGCGGGGCAGGGGGCGCCACCGCCGACTCGACGACCGCCCGGGCGACCGTCCAACTGCTGCAGGCGCTGGCGAAACTCCCCGAGTACCCCGCCCTCGACGCCGGCCTGCCCGTCCTCGGCATCGACGGCACGCTCGCCACAGCGGTCGGCGCCGACAGCCCCGCCCGCGGCAAAGTTCGGGCGAAGACCGGCACGCTCTCATACGGCGACGTGCTCAACGGCCGGTCGATCCTGCGAAGCAAGGCCCTCGCCGGCACGATGGTCACCGCGAAGGGCAAGCCGCTCGTCTTCGCGATGTTTATCAACGACGTGCCGCTGCCCCGTGGCGTGCAGCCCGCCCGCGAGGGCCGCACGCTCGGCAAACTGTGCGAGATTATTTGTCAGCACGCGGACTGATCATGGACCCGGACAAGCGCAAGCTGCGGCAACTGAAAAAGGCGATCAAACGGGCCGGAAACAAGAGCCGCCGGCAGTCGCTGAAACGCGACCTCGCCGACAATCCGGAGGAGGCGCACCGTTCGGAGCATGACTTCGGACGGGATAGCTCGACGGGGTTGAATGCGCTCGACCGGGACGCGACGCGGCGGCGCGACGCGTGAGGCCAGCGCTCCACTGCGTCGCGGCTAAACGTTTAGTTGCGACGCGCAGCGGAGCGCGG
>DATJGQ010000044.1:0-2808 GCA_035494815.1 Gemmataceae bacterium | reverse complement strand
GATCCCTCCGGCCCGTCTCCTTTCTCATCCGGCATCGCCGAGTCGCAGGAAACCTCACGGCGCCGGTAAGCAGGCGGTAAGCGGGGCCGCTCGTCTACGAGCGATCGTGCGTCCGTCCCGGTCGCGCTCAGCACCTCCCGGCCCGTCTTGGGCGTGATCGACGGCAGCGATTCGACCGCGCTGGCCAGGTCGTGCAGCGTCTTGTGAGTGTACCGCTGCATGGTCAGTCGGATGTCGCTGTGCCGTGCCAACTTCTGGGCGGTCTTCGGGCTGATGCCGGCCCGTTCGAGCATGGTGATAAAACTGTGGCGCAGCGCGTGGAAGTCGGCGAACAACGGCCCGTGGGGGCCCTCGACCTCGTAGGGGATGCCGGCCGCTGTCAGATCGCCCTTGAGCATGTCGGCCGAGCGATCCGCCCAAGTCCCCGGCCACACCGGGACGCTAGGCGGCTTGTCCGCCAGGAACCCGCGCAGTGCTTCGACAACCTCCGCGGGCAGCGGCTGGATGACCGGCTTCTTGTTCTTTGTGGACCCGGCCGCGAGGGTCGCAGTTGCCGGTACGGTATCGAGCGCGAAGGACTGCGGCGTCAGGACCGCCAACTCGGCCGCCCGGAACCCCGTCCCACACGCCGTGAGGTATAGATGAAAGCGGTCGCCCCCAGTTAGTCCGCGGAACGATCGAGTGCTTGTACCGGTCGCATCGAGCAGTCTGGTTAATTCCGACGGCGGCAGATCGCGGCGGTCGTGCCGGCGATCAAGCTTTACGTTGCCACCTTTGAGCCGGGCGAACGGGCTGCGGTCGAGGCGATCGTTGTCCATAAGCCATCGGGCGAACTGCTTGGCGGCCTGTAGGTAATCGTTGCTCGTCTGGATGCTCAGGTCGTGTTCTTTGCGAAGTTTGGCCAGGAAGAGTTCCAGGCGGTCGGCCGCCAGGTCCGCCGTGAAGACGAACCGGCAGCCGTCGAGGATGGCGTTCAGGCGCGCTAGCTTCAGTTTGACGTAATCGTTGCCTCGTCCGTTCGCGCGCAGGCTCGCCTCCCAGTCATCCCGGTGGGCGGTCAGCGCACGTTTCCGGTGATCCCGAAACGGGTCACGGACGCCGGCCTTCTCCAACTCGGCACGCCGCACCAAAGTGTCGAGGAGTTGTTGCGCTGCGGTCTTGTCCGTGGACAGGGGCTCGCGGCGGGTGATGCCGTCGCCGTCCACGTACTCGCCGTACCACTTCGCCGAAAGCAAGCGGATGCGGTCGCCGTTCTTGGTCAGCGGGGCGGTAACGGTCCGGCCGTCGTCGGTGAAGCGAACGGCCGGCTTGCCCTTGATCGTGCATCGCTGGGCGTCTGGCGGGATCGGCTTGGTGTAGGGCTGGCGGAACAGACGGGCCATGAGACAAGGTCCCTTCTGAGAAGGGCCTGGGCCGCCTTCCCGCTTCTCAGGTCGGGTCGGCGGCGCGAGGCCAAAGGACGCGGACTATCGTAACTCGCCCGTTGCGAGTTACAACCTCAGCAGGTCTTCATGAATTCGATTCAAGAGTTGAGTTTCGGCGACGCTGCTCTACCCTCTGGCAGTCTGTCAACCGCCCTGGAGGGTATCGTTGCGCGGCTCTCCCGCGCAACGGGCCGGGCCGGGATCTGTGGCGGACGAGGTTAAAGTCCACGCCGGAGCCGCTCCTCGATCCAGGCCCTCGCCAGTTTCGCCGCGTCGGCGAGCGAATCAGCCCGCAGCACTCTCTCGGTCCACGCGCCGCCGGGCATGAGCCACACACACTACCCGTCAACGTACTTTGCGATGTGGACGTGGTAGCCGTGCAATTCGCCCACCCAGGTGCCTGCCACGCGGCGAAGTCGTCCTTCCATCAGGGCGATGGTACGCCGCGCCGACGACGGGCTGTAAGGTCGGTTGCTTGCGTCCGGCCAGACCCGTTCGGCCAGTTGCATCTTTCAACTTTGTCTGCCGCTTGTTTCGGCCGTTCTCGCGGGACGTTTGCGAGAGGCACGCGCCCTAGTGCACGCGGCGCTGTTCCTGGCGAGCGACGAGGTCGTCGTTCATCACCGGCGCGGTGATCCCGGTGGACGGCGGTCTAATTCGATCTAAATACGTCACAAGAGCTGGCCAGCACCGGCTCGAGCAGTTCGCGGAAAATCGGATTCGCGCAAGTGTTCATTTCGCCGCTTCTTGTGCGAATCCGGCGAGGCCGGGTACGTCGTTTGCCCAGGCCCCGCAGGCACATCATTCGCGACACTTCTGCCCCCCCGAGGCGCGTCTCTCACTGTGCCGCATCGTGCAGCACGGGAGGGCGATCCACGTTTTGGAAGGAGCAGCACGATGAGTCACAGCGAACTCTTCCAACGGATGTGGGGTCGTCGCACGAACCGACGGCCAGCGCAGGCCTGCCCCTGGCGACGGTCGCTAACTCTGGAAATGTTGGAGGACCGTACCGTCCCAGCGACCCTGCCGATTATCGGCGCCGCGCCGGCGATGGCCGACATGTCGGCAGCGACGAGTGCAATCGCCGCCCCGGCCGCCGCCGCCCCGGCCGCCAGCCCGGCCGCCATCAGCGCGGCGAGCACGGTGACCGACGTGTCGACCGCCATCCAAAAGCTGGCCACCGACCTGACGGCCACGATTCAGAGCGTAATCACCGACCTTACCGACACCATCAAGCTCATAGGTGACACGGCCACCTCGACGCTGACCGGTGTGCAGAACACCCTCAAAGCCGATGTGGCGGACCTACAGCAGCTACTGACGGACGTGACAAAGACCGTCGGCGACGTGACCACCCTGCTCACCGACGTGGTCACCGCCCTCA
>DATJGQ010000043.1:0-2099 GCA_035494815.1 Gemmataceae bacterium | reverse complement strand
CGGCGATACTGGACGGTCCCGCCAATTCGTTTACCGATCGGGAGTTAAGGCGCGGAAAACGGGGATAAAGCGTTATTGAAAGACCGCATTGGCCCCGCCGCCAAGGGTCAGGCCCTTGATGTTGTCAGAACCGTTGAAGACCAGATGACTGACACTGCCCTGGGCATCAATGTTCAGCCAGTAGAGTTGCAGGCCGTCTACGAACGTCACGGTTCCGCTGGTAAGACTCAGCAGTCCATCGACATAGGAGTACTGGGCTCCCGCCGATGCGGAGACGCCGGTTGGCAGTGGCCGTGTCTGCAGGCCGGTCGTCAGGACCGCGCCGTTGCTGCGGATGACGGTGATGCCGGGATAGAGCCGGTCCAGGTCACCGGTGCCGACGCTCATCTGCCCGGCCGTGAGCCGCAGGGTGGGTGGCGTGTTCGGCTGGGTGGCGGGGGCGGTGAGCGTATAGGTGGTGCCGGGACTGATCGACACGTAGGGCTCCGGGTCGACCACGGGCAAGCCGATGTCGCGGAGGATGTTGATGTCCACGGGCGAGAGGAAGTTACGGAAGCCCGCGTACGTCGCGAACCCGCTCATCGGGTCCTTGTCGAGCAGCGAGTCGGAGGCGTTCCCCGGCCCGCTCGCGTTCCCGAGGTGCGACACGGGAGTTTGGCCCGGCGTGAGCGGCACGTCCTTCCCCAGGTAGGCCTCCCGCGCGGCCGGCCCGGTGAAGAAGAATTTCCCGTTTGAGACGGTGGTGAGCGCGTCGAACGTGGACCGCCAGTGGTTCGGGTCGAAGATGTTGCCGGTCGTGCCGTCCCGCTTGCCGTTGATCCCCAGGATGTGGCCAATTTCGTGGAGGAAGCGGCCGTACGCGTCCGTCTTGCCGGCGGGCACGGGAGCGGCATTCACCGAGCCGCGGGTCGCCGGGCTGGGATCGAACCAGAGGACGTTGCGGAGATAGCTGGCCGTGCCGGGTTGGTCGCCGATGGTGATCTGCCCGTCCGGCGCCGAGCCGTTGGTATCGATCCCGGTTTCGATCTTGTAGGCGACCGCTTCCTCGTAGACGTTGAAGCCGCCTTGCGTGCCGACGACGTGAGGCGTCCCAACGGACCCGCCGTTGGCCGTCGGGATACCCGCGTCGAACCTCACCTGCAACGAAATGTTGGCCGGCTGGCCGGTCGCAGGGTCCACGTGCGAGGCCAAATGTGACGCCCAGTCCGCCCAGGCGGTCCGAAAGTTGTCGGCGATCTCGGGGTGGGCGTTGTAGTAGGCGGCGTTGGCGCCGTTCGGGTCACTCGGGTCGTAAAAGACGGTGACGCCGGGCGCACTCGTGGACACGGTGGCGCTGGCGGAGTAGTCCGAGCCGGCCGCGCTGGTCGTCGCGCGGACCGCCGTCGCCACGGGGTGAGAGTGGGTGCCCTTGGCGACCACCGTCGACCGGCCCGTGTGGTTGAACTTCAGCGGCCGCTCGCGCGCGTGCCCCGATGTCTTCGCGGCGTGCTTCACCTCGAGCGCCGCCGGTTGGGCGCCGACGATCCAGTTGGCGTAACGGGCGTCACGGACGGAACCGTCCGCCGTCGCCGTCGGCGTCGTCGGCGTCGGCCTCAGCGCCGTCGTGCTCAAGAGCACCCGCCCCTCCAGCGGCAACAGTTCGAAAATGGGCGCAAGCCCGGCCCCAACGCGACGCGGTCGCCGCCCTTCACCGTGCCGGCCGGACCCATTGCCATCAGAACATTGCCGCACGCGGGATAAGGTCGTTTTGCTCACCGAAGTACCAACTGCTTGTAGAGAAGAGAGGCCCTGAATGCATCCTAGAGCTACTACGAATACCCCCTATCGGGCCAGAAGTTCGCCCGAACCATGCCGCGCGCCTCACCCATGTTTTTCAGGATCTTGTAGCGGTTCCGCCGGGGAGCGGGAGTGCTCGGCGACGCGTAATAGAGCGGCGTCGAAGTCATCGGGCAGGTTCTTGCGGGCGGACAGTTCAACGCCAATTGCGCCTCGCCCAGCGGATCGCCGTGAGGACCGCCGCGAGCGAAAGCGCCCCGAGCGAAACACCGCCCAAGACGGATCGGCGGGGGTCGTCGTAGCCCTCGCCCCACCACCCGAGG
>DATJGQ010000042.1:0-2014 GCA_035494815.1 Gemmataceae bacterium | reverse complement strand
CACCTGGACGCGACCGCCCCCCGGTTCGGCCCGAAGCACCCGTTCGGCCCGGACCTGTTCGACCCGAAGGGGATTCAGGTGTCCGCCCCGCGCGTGCGGCCGTGATTCTTTCTCCCCTCGCCCGGCTTTGCGGGAGAGGGGAGAACTGCTAAAGGACCTCGCTGATGCGCACCCGCCACCGCATGCCGATGATCTTCAGCCTGTCCATGATGGACGTGTTCTGCTGCACGCTCGGCTGCGTCATCCTGCTGTGGCTGGCGAACCAGCGGGAGGCCCGCCTCCGCGCCAGGACCCTCGCCGAGGCGACCGAGCAACTGACCCAGTCCCGCTCCGACCTATACTCCGCCGACCGTGAACGCGACTTGCTCCGCCGCCAACTCGCCGACGCCCGCACCGCATTGGCCCGCGCCCGCGACGACGCCGCCGCGACGCAAAAGGATCTGGACAATACTCGCGCCCGCGCCGACGAACTCGCCAAACAACTCGCCGACGCCCGGGCCGAGGCCGCCGACACCGCCGAACGTCTCGCCAAGAAGACGCAGGCCGAGCAGGTTCTCACCCGCCAGCAGGCCGACGCGTTGCGCCGCATCAGCGACCTGGAACGGTTGCTGCTCGAACAGACGTCGCACGCGTCGACGGCTGAATCGAAAGCCACCGATTTGAACGAACGGCTCGCGCTGGCCGAGGCCCGCATCGCGCAGCTCAAAAAGGTCGCGGACACCCTCCCCGAGCTCCGCGACGCCGCGTCGACCGCCCGCAACGACGCGGATGAGGCGATCGCCAAGTTGAAAACACTCGAGAAAGACTTGCAGTCCCGCGACCGCGAACTCGTCGAAGCCCGCGGCGCGTTGAGCGCCGCCCAGGGCGGCCGGGCCGACCTCGTCAACCAGATCACCCGCCTTCGCGCGGCGACCGAGAACCGCTTCGAGGGGATCCAACTCACCGGCAAACGGGTCGTCTTCCTCGTGGACATGTCCGGCAGCATGGAACTGATCGACGACCGCACGCCCGACGCCGCCAAATGGCCCGGCGTCCGCGACGCGGTCCTCAAAATCATGCGCAGCCTGCCGCAACTGGAAAAGTTCCAGGTGATCCTCTTCTCCGACCAGGCGACGTTCCTGCTCGGCCAACCCGGCACCTGGCTCGACTACAACCCGACGACCAGCCCCGACCGCGTCGGCACCGCGCTCGCCTCCACCAAGCCGAGGGGCAACACGAACATGTACGCCGCGATGGAGGCCGCGTTCAAATTCCGCCCCACCGGCATGGATACGATCTACCTCTTCTCCGACGGCTTGCCCAACATCGGCGCCGGCCTCGACCCGGTGCAGACGCGGACGATGAAGGAGTTCGAACGGAGCGAAATCCTGTCCCGCCACATCCGTACGACGCTCAAGTCCAACTGGAACGTGACCCGGCCGACGCAGTCCAAAGTCCGCATCAACGCGGTCGGCTTCTTCTACGAGAGCCCGGAGGTCGGCGCGTTCCTGTGGGCGCTGGCCCGCGAGAATGACGGCAGCTTCGTGGGGATGTCGCGGCCGTGAGCGGGGCGAACCCGGACCGGCCGCCGCGTGTCGCCTCAGGGATGCGAGGCTGACGCATGCTCCTGAGTATCACCATAACCCGGTCCCCGGCGACTGATCTCGGCTACCTCCTGCAAAAGCACCCCGGGCGGTGTCAGAGCTTTGATTTGAGCTTCGGCCAGGCGCACGTTTTCTACGCGGAAGCTCGCGACGAGCGGTGTACCGCCTGCCTGCTCCTCGACGTCGACCCTGTCGGGATGGTCCGCAAGGACCACAACCACAAGCGGGCCCTCGCCATCGGTGAATTCGCCCTCGGCATCGAGGCCCTCGAGCGGTTCGTCCGTCGGGAGCCGTTGCGGCGGGTGCACGAGTGCGTGTTCGGCGTGCTCGCTCTTGAAAGCGAACCGGTGGACCCGAGGCTCTGAGGCGAGCGGCGAGGCGCAATTCTTGGCGAGCGTCGAGGCGTAAGCCCGACGTGGGAGCGCTCCCAC
>DATJGQ010000041.1:0-4201 GCA_035494815.1 Gemmataceae bacterium | reverse complement strand
ACACCACCGCCAACACCGCCATCCGCACAAACGGCCGCCCTTCGGTGTTGCCAAGAAATCGCAGACCGATGCCACCTTCTTCGGCCCCCCACTCCGCGATCGCCGCCCCGCCGAGCCAGGCCCGGCCTGACGTGCCATTGGCTTTGACCGTCGCGCGCCAGCCGTCGCGCGGCGACTCGAGCAGCGGGTCCCGCCAGCGAGCGACCGCGTGCCCCTCCGCATCCACGACGATCGCGGCCGCCTCCCACCACGGCAATTGGCGGACCTGACACAGGTCCGATAAGTCCGCCCCCTCCTCGACCCGGAGCAATTCAGTCGCGCGCCAAGCCGCCAACAGCGGCTTCGCTCGATAGCGCACACGGCCCAGAACGGTGCCCGCCGCCAGGTCTTTCACCTGACGGATCGTGTCCCGTTTCAGGCCGGTCAGCCGTCCTTCGAACGGCCCCGAAATCAATAACGCCTCACACTCGAGCATGGCCGTAACCATCGGACCCACGGTCCGATCCGGAGACAAGGAGCGGTTTTGACCCGCGAACTCAACCCACCGCTCATACCGCTTTTTATGGTCGCAGCGAAAATTTGACGGCGGGATGTTCCTGATCTAAGTGTTGTGTGTCTGATGACGGGGCACCCGTCACAGGCCTGCCGCGACCGGATGCCGGCCTCCCGCCGGCCGGTACACCGCGGGTGAAAGGGGTCCGACGATGCCACTCAGCGTTCCACTCTCGGCCTTTGCGATCGCCGTGATCTATTACTCCTGGCGCGACGGCTACTACTGGCGCCTGCTCAAAGATAAGTGCCTGCGGGAGCGCGTGGCCTACATGCTCTGGACGGCCGCGCAGAATCCCTGAACAACTTTGGCCCCACACCATCGCCCAAACAGGCCCCGCCAATCCCCAGTGGCGGGGCCTTTTTGTTTTCCGGCCCCACGCGTTGTTGACCCCGCCGGAATGACGCCGTAAACTCAATTCCCGGCGAACCTTTCCTGAAGAACTCTGACCCGCCGGCCGGACGCGGCCTGGGATATGCTCACCAAGCGGATCATCCCGTGCCTCGACGTCGACCGCGGCCGGGTCGTCAAGGGCGTCCACTTCCTGCAGTTGCGTGATGCGGGCGACCCCGTCGAAGTCGCCCGCCGTTACGAGGCCGACGGGGCCGACGAACTCGTCTTCCTCGACATTAGCGCCAGCCATGAAGGCCGCGACATTCTGCTTGATGTCGTCCGACGCGTGTCGGAGGAGCTCTTCATGCCGTTCACCGTCGGCGGCGGCATCCGCACGCTCGAGGACGCGACGCGGCTGATTCAAGCCGGTGCGGAAAAGGTCAGTGTGAACTCTGCGGCCGTCCGCGACCCAGCGCTGGTGACGCAAATCGCCCGCAAATTCGGCAGCTGTGCGACCGTTGTGAACATCGATCCGAAGCGCGTTCGCGCCAACGGCCACGAGGTCTGGGAAGTCCACGTCCGCGGCGGACGCGAGGCGACCGGCCTGGAAGCGGTCGCCTGGGCGAAGCGTGTCGAAGAGCTAGGAGCGGGCGAAATCGTCCTGACCTCGATGGACGCCGACGGCACCAAAGCCGGCTACGACTTGCCCATGACCGAAGCCGTTGCCTCGGCGGTTAAGATCCCAGTGGTCGCGAGCGGCGGTGCCGGCAAACCCGAACATCTGGAGGCCGCCTTCCGCGCGGGGGCGGACGCCGCGCTCGCCGCGAGCATCTTCCATTACAATGAGTATTCCGTCCCCGTCACCAAGCGGTACCTCGCCGGACGGGGCGTAGCTGTGAGATTGTAAATTGCAGATTGCAAATTGCAGATTGGTGACCGGTTGATGCTGATCTGCGTTTCTTCAATTTGCAATCGGCAATTTGAGATTTGAAATCAGGAGCATCCGATGGCCACTGCCGAACTGAACGACATCGGCGCGGGCGAGCCGACGCCGGCGCAGGCCAAGCGCGAACCGAAGATCAACCAATTCTTCCGCGCGGTGATGAAGTTCGAGGCGTCCGACCTGCACATGAAGGTCGGCCTGCCGCCGATGATGCGGCTCAAGGGCGCTATCCGCAAGATGGAACACCCGCCCATCACCGAGGAGCAGATGGAGCGGCTGTTCTTCGAGATCATGAACCCGCGCCAGCGCAAGATTCTGGATGAAACCGGCGGCTCCGACTTCGCGCACGTGATCGGCCACGACGAGTGCCGTTTCCGCGTCAACATCCTCAAACAGCGCGGCCATCTCGGCCTGGTCGCCCGCCGCGTCAACACCAAGGTCCCGACTTTCGCCGGCCTGGGCCTGCCGCCGTCGATCGAGCAGCTGTGCAAGTTCGACCAGGGGATGATCATCCTCGCCGGCGTCACCGGCTCGGGCAAGTCCACGACCATCGCTTCCATGCTCGACTACCTGAACGAGCGCGAGCAGCTGCACATCCTCACGATCGAGGACCCGATCGAATACCTGTTCTCCGATAAGAAGTCGGTCGTCAACCAGCGCGAGGTCGGCATCGACGTGGTGGACTGGCACACCGCCCTCAAGCACGCGGTCCGCGAAGACCCGGACGTGATCCTGGTGGGCGAAATGCGCGACCGCGACACGTTCGAGGCGGCCTTGATCGCCGCCGAAACGGGCCACCTGGTCTTCGGGACGCTCCACGCCTCCAACGCCGCCTCGACGCTGGGCCGCATCCTCGACCTGTTCCCGGCCGACATGCACCAGGCGATCCGCCAGACGCTGGTGTTCAACCTTAAGGCCGTGGTCGCCCAGAAGCTCTTGCCGTCGATCAAGCCGGGCGTCCACCGCGTGCCGACCAACGAAATCATGATCCTCAATCCGACGATCCGCGAACTGATCATCAAGGGCGAGGACAAGAAGATCGCCGACGCGATCAAGATCGGGTTCCTGGAAGGGATGGTGGACTTCACGGAGAACCTGCGTCAACTCGTCGAGCGTGGCGACGTGGCGAAGGAAGTCGCTTTGGAAGTCGCGCCGAACCCCGAGGCGCTCAAGATGGCGCTCAAAGGCATCAAGGTCGCGACCCCCGGCATTCTCTAGTGTTTCGCCGCGAGCGGCTATGCGAGCCCCGGCACGCCGGTTGCTCCTTTTTTTCGCAACCAAAAGGAGGTTGCCATGGATATGGTTACCGTCGCCCGCTACGACCGCGTCGCCGAAGCCCGGCTGGCCAAAAACCTGCTCGACGCCGAGGGGATCCCCGCGTTCCTCGACGGGGACGCCGCGTCCGACATGCTGCACTTGACGAGCGAGGTCAAATTGCAGGTCGCCGAGGAGCACGCGACGGAGGCCCGCGAGTTGCTCCAAGCCGCCGAGCGGCATCAACTCGCCGAAGAGACCGAAAAAGAAGCGGACGCGACCGCCCAGGCCGAGGGCGAGTCGCCGGCAGAAATCTGAGTACGCCTCTTGAAGAACCGCGGGCGTAAGCCCGTGGGTGAGCGCTCACCCACGGGCTTACGCCCGCGGTTCTTGTTCATGCCAAGGGTCGTCCCTGCTCTCGAACGGCTCCAAGTCGCGCTCGGTGTAGCCGAAATGGTGCGCCAGTTCGTGGATCACCGTCTTGCGAATCTCCCGCCGCAACTCGCGCCGGTCGGGGAAATCCTCTTCGAGCGGATTCTTGAAGACGATGATCCGGTGCAGCGGCAAATCCCCCGGCGCCACCCCTCCGAAGTCCGGCCCGTCGGCGATCGGGAACGGGCAGAACAACCCATAAAGCGACTCGCCGTCCGCGATCTGCTCAGGCGTGAAACCTTGCTCGCGGAGCGTTCGCTCGTCCGGCTGCTCCTCCACGTCCACGACGAGGTTTTCGAGATATGGCTTGAACTCCTCCGGCAGCGTCTCCATGACCCCGGCGACGATCCGGCCGAACCGTTCCAGCGACATCCGCTTCATGCCCTCATGCTGCCGGCGGCCCGGCACGTTGTCAACGCGCGCCGGACGCCGCACAATACGTTGGATAGTTAGCCCGCCGTTTACGGCGGGTGACCTGACCCGCCGTAAACGGCGGGCTAACTTGAGGGCCGCCCGTGGGTACGGAATCGGTCGCCGAGATCAACCAGCGGGTCCAGGCCCAGCGGGCCCGTCTCGACGGGTTCTACGCCGAAGTCGGCCACGTCCTGGTCGGTCAGCGACGACTGGTCGATCGCGTCGTCATCGGTCTGTTGACCGGCGGCCATCTGCTGCTCGAAGGCGTCCCCGGC
>DATJGQ010000040.1:0-3061 GCA_035494815.1 Gemmataceae bacterium | reverse complement strand
GAATGCCTACAGCTGCGTCTCCGCCAGCTCGATCGCCCGCAGCAGCCCCGTCGCCTTGTTCAGCGTCTCCTCGTACTCGGCGCTCGGCACGCTGTCCGCGACGATCCCCGCCCCGGCCTGCAAGTACGCGGTCTGGCCCTTCAGCACGAGCGTCCGCAGCGCGATGCACGTGTCCATGTTGCCGCTGAAATCGAAGTAGCCGACCGCGCCGCCGTACGGGCCGCGGCGGTGCGGCTCCAGCTCGTCGATGATTTCCATCGCCCGCACCTTCGGCGCCCCCGACAGCGTTCCCGCCGGCAGGCACGACCGAAGTGCGTCGAACGACGTCTTGCCGTCCAACAGACGTCCGGTGACGCTCGAACAGAGGTGCATCACGTGGCTGTACCGCTCGACGCTCAGCACGTCCTGCAGTTCGACGCTGCCGAACTTCGCGACGCGGCCGACGTCGTTGCGGCCCAGGTCGACGAGCATGATGTGCTCGGCCCGCTCCTTCGGGTCGGCGACCAGCTCCCCGGCGAGACGCTGATCTTCCTCCTCCGTTCGGCCGCGGGGGCGGGTGCCGGCGAGCGGCCGGACGGTCAGCACGCCGGCCTCGACCCGCGCCATGATCTCCGGCGAACTGCCGACCAGCCGCAGCGGCCCGGCGTCGAGGTAGAACATGAACGGGCTCGGGTTCACGACCCGCAGCGTCCGGTAAATGTCGAACGGCCGGGCCCGCGTCTCCGTCTGCAGCCGCTGGCTGAGAACCACCTGGAAGATGTCGCCGGCCTGGATGTACTCCTTCGCCTTCGCGACTGCCGCCTCGAACGCCGGCCGCGTGAAGTTCGACTTGAACGGCAGCGTCGCCGGCGAGCGGCGGTCGGCGTCGATGTCCGTCATCTGCAACCCCGCGTAGCCCTGTTGCAGCCGCTCGACCAGCCGATCGACTTTCGCGCACGCCGCGTCATAAGCCCGCCGGAGGTCATCGCCCCCCTGATCGGACACGTGTGCGTGCGCGACCGCTAGGACCGTCTTGTTGACGTGGTCGAAGATGACCATGCGGTCGTAGAGGGCGAAACACAAATCGGGCAGGCCGCGGTCGTCGGCGGGCGGGTTCGGGAGCCGCTCGACGTAGCGGACCGTGTCGTACCCCGCGTAGCCGACCGCCCCGCCGCAGAACCGCGGCAGCCCCGGCACGTGCGGCGCGTTGTATTTGGCGAGAAGGTCTTCGAGAAACCGTAAAGGGTCGGCATGTTCGAATTGGTGAGTGGTGAGTGGTGAGTGGTGAGTGGTCGGACGCTGTTGGGTTTCATCACTCATCACTAACAACTCACCACTCACCAAACCGGTGACCGTCACCCGCCGGTCGGCGGCGCTGAGTGTCAGAAACGGGTCGCTGCCGAGGAACGAGTACCGGCCGAGCCGTTCGCCGCCGACGACGCTCTCGAACAAAAACGCCGGGCCTTCGACCTGGACCTTGCAGAACGCGCTGACGGGCGTCAGTGTGTCGCCGACGAGCTGGCGATAGACCGGCACGAGGCTATGCCCGCGGGCGAGGGCGACGAACTCTTCGAAATTCGGTCGATAGCGCATGCCATGATCTTGGCGGCCGGCGTGCGGGATGACAAGAGAAGAGCGTCACCGCCCGACGTCGGGCACCGGCGCGTCCGGGTTGCCGGCCGTGAACCGGGCCTTTTGTTTGAGGTAATACTCGTTCTTGGGGTCGAGTTCGAGTGCCTGGCCGAGTCGGGCGACCGCCGCCTCCCGCTCGCCTTTCTGGAAGAGGACCTCGGCCAGCGTCTCCTGATAGGCCGCGGTCTTCGGGGAAAGCGTGACGGCGTGCTCGGCGAGTTCGCGGGCCCGGTCCAAATCGCGGCGGCAGCGCGCCGCCAGCCACGCCCGCTCGTTGGCGAAGTGAGCGCTCTTCGGGTAGTCCTTGCACAGGCCGTCGAGAACGCCGGCGACCTTCGCATAGAAATCGGCCGCCTCGCCCGGGTGACCGTGCGACTGCAGGCTCGGCACAATCGCGACCGCCAGCGCCGCGTGACTCGGCAGCAGCGCGTGCGCCGTCTCCGCCTCGCGGACGGCCCCGGCGACGTCGCCCTTCGCGAGTAAACCGCGCGCCCGGTGGTCGTGCAGCCGGTGCAGGACGGCGAGATAACCTTCATTCCTCTTGAAGTACGCGTTGGTTTGCAGCATGCGGAAGAGGAAGCGCTGAGCCGCGTCGGCCGCGGCTAGGCGGTCCGGATAGGCGAGCGGATCGGCCGACAAGGGGCCCTGCACGTTGCGGCCACGGCTGGAGGTCGGCAGGCCGAGTTGCAACACGAGCCGGCGCTCCTGCCGCGCGGCGTCGGCCGCTTCGGGGGCAAACATCGCCCGTTTGACGAGTTCTTCCGCGAACGTCGCCCGCGCGTCTTCATCGCCGAGTGGCAGTATGTGGGCCAGGTCCATCATCGCTCGGCCGGTCGCGTCGCCGGCGTTCGTTTTCGCCCAACCGGTCAGCCAGAGGGGAAGTGCCTGTTTGACGTCTTTTCGCCAGGCGGACTCGAACGCGGCCGCCGCCTCGGCGAACTGCTTCTGATCGGCACGAAACTCGCCGAGCTTCTGCCAGGCGGCGGGGCTATCGAACCGCCGCGCCGCCTCTTCATAAAGCCCGCGCGCCTCGGCGACGAGACCTGCGGCGTGACACGCCTCGCCGAGCCCTTGCAACCAGCGGTCGGCGTCGGGCGGCGGCTGCGTCCGCGCCACCGCGGCCGCCGCGGCGACGAGCGCCTTTCCCTCGTCCGAGTTCAGTCGCTTGTCGAGGAGCGCCGGCAGCCGAGCGAGCGCGTTGCGAATTGGTTCGACGCGAGGCTGCAACCGCAAGTACCGCCACCACGCCTCCGCCGCGAGCGGCGTCTTCGGGGCCAGCTTGGCGAACACGTCCGCCGGCGGCGCGCCGCCGTTCAAGAGCGCGAGCGCGATCGGCAACGCTTCCTCCCGCAGACGGAGCAAGACTAACTGCTCGACGAGGTCCAACACCGGCGCTTGCTCGTTCTGGTTGATCCGGTCGTACTGCTGGACGCTCCGGAGGACCTCACGC
>DATJGQ010000039.1:0-5103 GCA_035494815.1 Gemmataceae bacterium | reverse complement strand
CTGCTCACGACCGCGGCGGAAGGCTTCAGTGAGCCCGGTTGCAAAGTCGCTAGACCCAGCTTCTGCTGGAACGCGACCTCGCCGTTTACGTCGCGGACTTGCAACGACACTTGCGGCGGCGACTGGTCCCAATCGATCGTCACCAGTCCGAAGTTGTCGCCGTTGGTCATGGTGTCGACGCGGTGTCGGTTCGGGTCGGCCGGCCGCCAGCGGCGGTTTCCCATGTTCAGGCCGCTCGAAGTCAGGTCGAAGAGCGGGTAACCCAGGCCGGCGTCCATCTGCGACAGTTCGGCGAGTTGCCGGTTGCCGCTGAGGAACACGACGCCGCTCGCTTTCGTGTCACGGAGCAGCTTGAACAATCGCTCGCGCTCGGCCGGGAAGTTCATCCATTTCTCGAACGGGTGCTCTTCCGCGACGACCTGAATGCTCGAACCGATCAGCCGCAGGTCGGCCGGCAGCCGCAACTGGTCTTCGAACCATTTCCACTGCTTCTCCCCGAGAATGGTCGCCGCCGGATCAGTGCTGGCGGCAAGTCCGGTGGCCGTTCGTTTGAGCGGGCTGCGGAAGTATCGCGTATCGAGCAGGATAATTTGCACGCGCCGGCCCTCGGTCCCGAACTGCAGCGCGACGTAGACGCCCTCGCGCTTTCGCCGCGGCGACTCGGCGTGCTCGCGAAAGAAATCGAGAAACGCCTTCTGCGACGCGGCCTTATTCGGAAAGTCGGCGCCGGCGTCGGGCGTGCCGTAGTCGTGATCGTCCCAAGTCGCGTACACTAGCGGGCACGTCTGCAGCAATTTCTGGTAGCCCGGCACGGCCGCGAGTTGGGCGTACTTCGCCTTGAGCACATCCGCGTTGTCCGTGTCCGCGTAGATCGTGTTGCCGAGGAACAAGAAGACTTCCGGCTTAGTGGCGATGACCGCGTCCCAGATCGGCTGCGGCCGCTCCTGACTGGCGCACGAGCCGAACGCGATCCGCCGCAACGGCTCGGCCGCCGCCGCGAGGACAGGAAGCGCGAGCAGAATGAGAGCGACGAGCGGCCAACGGGCGACGGACATGGGACATCTCCGGAAACAGTCAGGACGGGGGATGTTATACGACACGATTGCTTGAATAGCGCCGGCCCGGCGGATAGAGTTGGTGGATCGGGTACCCACGATTGATAAGAGAAAGCCACTCATGCCGCGCCAATCGGCTCGTGCCGTCGCGCTGACAGTCGTCGCGCTCGTCGCGATGGGCACGTCGTCGTGCAGCGGCGGTAAGCGTTTCTACCCCGTTCGCGGACATGTGACCATCAACGGCAAACCGGCCGAAGGTGTGTCGATCGTGTTCTACCTCGTCGACGACACGGACAAGCGGCCGATTCAGCCGTCGGCAATCGTCCAGGCGGACGGCTCCTTCGAACTCAAGAGCTTTGTCCTCGACGATCGTACGCTCAAGGACGGTGCCCCCGCCGGACAATATCAGGTATCGTGTGTGTGGTATCCGCCCGACTTACAAAAATACGTCAACGCCATGCTGCCGCTGCCGGACCGGCTCAACGGCAAATACTCTGACCCGAAGACGTCGGGGCTGAAGGCCGAGGTCCGGGAGCAACCGACAGAGCTACCGCCGTTTGAACTCACCGGGCCGACGAAGTAGTTCGGCCGCAACACGCGATTCTCAGGGACACCGAACCATGACTCGCTCGCACCACCGCCCGCCGGCCGGGTTCACGCTGATCGAACTGCTCGTTGTCATCGCCATCATCGGCGTCCTGATCGGACTGCTGTTGCCCGCGGTGCAGAAGGTCCGCGAGGCGGCGGCCCGCATGAGTTGCCAGAACAACCTTAAGCAGCTCGGCCTGGCGATGCACAACTTCGAGAACACGTACGGCGGCTTCCCGCCGTGCCGGACGAACAATCCGAGCCCGTTCACAACGTTTCCACTGGCGAAGTTCCAGCACACTTGGGCGCCGTTCATGCTGCCATATATCGAGCAGCAGGCCTTGTACAACCAGTACAACTTCAACGTCAACTTTGACGACAACGTTGATTCGTCGAAGGGTAGGACGAACATGGTGGTCATCCAGACCGACATCCCGATCCTGTTGTGCCCGTCGGCCCCGGGCGGCCGCCGGCAGTTGGGCAACACGCCCAACATCGGCGTCTCGGACTACTCGCCCACGAGCGCGATCACGCTCAGCCAATACGTCACCGTCATCCTTCCGACGACCCCGCCCGGCGACACAACTTTGCGTGGCGTCCTCGGGCAGAACGTACTGCGCACGATCGCTTACGTGACGGACGGCACGTCCAACACGATGGCGTTCGCCGAAGACGCGGGACGGCCACAGACCTGGGTTATGGGGCGCCAGGCCGCCCCGGATCACCCGCCGCAGCCGCCCGGCTACCGCGCGAGCATCGGCGGCTGGCCGCAGCCGAACAACCTGATCAACGTGAACGGCTGGAACCCGGCGATCGCCAATCCGTCCAACACGACGACCGGTTTCCCCGGCCCGTGCGCCGTCAACTGCGATAACGGCGAGGACATCTACGGCTTCCACACCGGCGGCGCGAACATCCTGATGGCCGACGGAGCCGTCCGCTTCCTCCGGGCGACAGCGACGTTGAACACGGTCGCGCTGCTGTTGACGCCGAACGACGGCCTAGTCGCTCCGTCGGAGGACTACTAGTCGGAGACCGTGTCATGAACCGTGTGCTCGCCGGGCTCCTTGTGCTCGCAGTCGTGGGGCCCGCGTCGGCCGCGGGCACCGTCACCAAAAAACCGTTCGGCCAGACGCGCGACGGCACACCGGTCGAGCTGTATACGCTCACCAACTCGCGTGGAATGCGCGCCGCCGTCATGACCTATGGCGGCATCCTCGTCGAACTGACCGCCCCGGACCGCAACGGCCAGTACTCGAACGTCGTTCTCGGGTTCGACTCGCTCGAGCCGTACCTCGGCGGGCACCCGCTCTTCGGCGCGCTCGTCGGCCGGTACGCCAACCGCATCGGCGGCGCCCGCCTCATGCTTGACGGCAGGACGATTGAACTGCCGAAAAACTCCGGCAAGCATCACATCCACGGCGGGCCGAACGGCTTCGACAAGGTCGTCTGGCAGGCCGAACCGCTGACGACAGACCCCGGCCCGGCGGTGCGCCTCACCCACGTCAGCCCTGACGGCCACAACGGCTTCCCCGGTCACTTGACGGTCCGTGTCACTTATACGCTGACCGACAACGACGAACTCCGCCTCGACTACCGGGCGACGACGGACAAGCCGACGGTCGTGAACCTGACGAACCACAGTTACTTTAACCTCGCCGGCCCCGGCCGCGGCGATGTGCTCGCTCACGTCGTGCAAATCAACGCCGACCGCTTCACGCCGGCCGACGCCGACCTGATCCCGACCGGCGAGATCAAGTCAGTGGCCGGCACGCCGCTCGACTTCCGCACGCCGACGCCGATCGGGCAACGTATCAGCGACGAATTCCTCCGCCCCGCCCGCGGGTACGACCACAACTTCGTTCTCAACAAGTCGGGCAACGAACTCGCCGTCGCCGCCCGCGTGACCGAGCCGACGACCGGCCGGGTGCTGGAAGTGCTGACGACCGAACCCGGCGTGCAGTTCTACACCGCCAACGGCATGAACGTGCGTTCGCCTGGCCCCGGCGGCGTCAGATACGCGAGCCGCGGCGGCTTCTGCCTGGAGGCGCAGCATTACCCGGATTCGCCGAACAAGTCGAACTTCCCGACGACCGTGTTGCGGCCGGGGAAGGAGTTTAAGTCGGTGACGGTGTTTCGGTTTTCGGCGAAGTGAGCCTTAATCGACTGGAATAGACGCCTGAGCCAGGCGAGCCAGGTCGTCGGGCTGGAACTCATGCCTATACCCGCGAAAATACTACATGTACAATTCCTGATGCTATCACCGCGTTCCAGTGCATATTGCCTCCAAAGGTGGCTTTTATGGCTCGCGAAGGATTCATCGCCAATCTGCGGCGCGCTTCTCGGATGCTTCCCCCGCCTCGCGTCACAAGCGGCAAAGGTCCGGACACTGACGCATACCTCTCTTCGATACTCGACTCCGCCGACCTCTGGCTTACACCTGGCTCGGTCGCGGACTTCAACGCTGCTGACTTTGCCGACTGGCCGAAAAAAGACCGGGAGGAACTCGCACGTGAGGTAGCATCCTTCCGGGCGCTGGCGCAGCAAGTTCCGCCAGATCAGCCAGCTATTGGTACCCAAAGCCAGCAAGCTCGAAAACACCTGGAGAGCATTATTGATATCGTGCGACGTCATCTCCTGCCCGAATGGTTAGATGCGCAGCAAAGAATGCATGAGGAAGCGGCGGCAGCAGCCAAAACCCGAGGCTGGTACGTCGAAAGAGACGAGAAGCAACTTACGGAGAGTTTACTTGGTGCGTATACTGCACCCCGGCTTCGGATCAAGACGACGGCTAATGAGGTGGTGCTCGAACCGATCGCTCGTTTCGGCAGCGGTGGGCAAGGCGTGGTTGACTTGCTAGTCATGCCTACCTACGAGAGAACGCACTTGCTTGTTTTCAAGGACGGCTCTTGGGAGATCGTATCGCCTTACGGAAAGCTGCAGCCGAAACCATTTACACAGGCGACGTTGATTAATACGATTACCCGGCTTCCGCACTAACAGATGCGCCGTCTGGATTGCGACGCCCGCATCAAGCAAGTGAAAGTTGAGTGCCACACCGTCTTGAAGACTTTGAAGGCGTTCATAGAGATTGCAGCCGTTCAACCCAAGGTCTTGTATGAAAACGACCTTAGCTTGAGGGAGATACGAAGCCTATAGCAAGGCGTTCATGACGTTTACTTCGTCCGCATGTTCGCTTGCTTTGAGTCAACCCTGCGGGACTGCTGGCGCCAAAAAATACGGGACACGAAGCCAACGACTGAGCAGCTGCTGTCAGCGATGGCCGGGCGGTTCGGGATTCCGCAAGATACGTTGGATTTCCTCCACGAGATCCGGGAATACCGGAATCATCTAATCCATCGAGAAGCGAAAACCCCAAAGCCATTTACGGTAGACGAGGCAAGCCCGTATTTGAACGAGTACCTTGCTCGGTTGCCCCTTAAGTGGTGACCCAAAAAAA
>DATJGQ010000038.1:0-9837 GCA_035494815.1 Gemmataceae bacterium | reverse complement strand
GCCAGCGCTCCCCTCGAAGATTCGGGTCGCGGCGGAACGGCTTCATTCAATTCACCTCGCCACCGATCCGTGCTACATTATCCCCCATGCTGACGACCCTGAAGCTCGCGGCCCGGCTGCTGCGGTATAACGACGCGCGGACGCTCTGGAAGCTCGCCTGGACCATGGGCGTCAAAGCCGCCCTGTCGGTCGAGCGGCACAAACGTCGTCTCAAACGCGGCGAGGTCTTCCCGCCGTTCCTTTATGTCTCCGTCATCAACTCCTGCAACTTGCGCTGCCAGGGCTGCTGGGTCGACGTTTCCGCCAAGCAACAGACGATCGACCCGCCCGCGTTCCACAAGCTGGTCCGCGAGGCGAAGGAGATGGGCAACGTCTTCTTCGGCATCGTCGGCGGCGAGCCGTTCATGCACCCGCGGCTCTTCGAACTTCTCGAGCCGCACCCGGACTGCTACTTCCAGGTCTTCACCAACGGCCAGTTCATCACCGACGAAAAGGCGAAGCGACTTCGGCAGCTCGGCAACGTCACGCCGCTGATCAGCGTCGAGGGGACGGAGATCGTCAGCGACGACCGACGCGGCCGCAAGGACGTCTTGTCGAAGACGATGG
The DNA here is from genome assembly GCA_035494815.1 of Gemmataceae bacterium. Lineage (GTDB taxonomy): Bacteria > Planctomycetota > Planctomycetia > Gemmatales > Gemmataceae > DATJGQ01. The sequence continues at coordinate 9,231 of DATJGQ010000038.1, read as the reverse complement.
AAGGCCTGCATAACTGCCTTCGCAACCGCGTCTTCACCGGCGTCTGCACGAGCCTGGCCCGCACGAACATCGATGACCTTCTCACTGAGAAGTGGGTCGATCGCCTCATCGACATAGGCGTCATGTACACCTGGTTCCACGTTTATCGGCCGATGGGCCCCGACGCCCGCCCGGACCTGTGTTTGACGCCGGAACAGCAGCGGCGGGCTCGGCAGTTCGTCGTCGAGATGCGGGCGAAGAAACCGATCATCATCATCGACGCGTACTACGACGGCGAGGGCCGGGCCCTCTGTCCTGCCGCGACCGGCATCAGCCACCACATCAACCCGTGGGGCGGCATCGAGCCGTGCCCGATCGTGCAATTCACGAAAGAGTCGATCCACTCGACGGCCGACGATCCGCGAGGCCTGCGCGAGAAGTTCCTGCAGTCCGACTATTTGCGCGACTTCCGCTCGCTCGCTCAACAGTCGACGCGGGGCTGCATCGTGCTCGAACGGCCCGACCTTTTGAAGCAGGTCATCGAACGTCACGGCGCGAAAGACGGCACGGTTCGCGGCACGGCACTTGAAGAACTGTCAGCGATGCGGGTGCGGACGTCGCAGTACCACCCGGGGCACGAAATCCCGGAGAAGCACTGGGCGTACCGCATCGCGAAGCGACTCTGGTTCAGTGATTTCGGCGTCTATAACGGCCATGATCACACATCGACCGCGGCCCCAGCGCTGATCGATTCGCGACGCTTCGCAGAAGCGTGACGCGTCACCGCCGCAGCGCCGCCGAGTCCTTCACGCCCAGATTCTCGTAAATCTGCCGCGTCGCGTCGGACTTGTTGAGCGTATAGAAGTGGATGCCTCGCACCTGGTGATCCAGCAGATCGCGGCACTGTTCCGTCGCCCAGTGGATGCCGACTCTGCCGACGGCGGTGTCGTCGTCGCCACAGCGGTTAACGGCCCGCAAGAGCGCCGCCGGGTACCGCGTGCCGAGGGCGAGCTCGGCCATGCGCTGCATGCCCGCCTTCGACGTGATCGGCATAATTCCCGCGACGATCGGCACCTTGACTCCCGCCATGTCGCACCGCTCGCGAAAGTCGTAGAAGTCGCGGTTGTCGAAGAAAAGCTGCGTGCAGACGTAGTCGGCCCCGGCGTCGATTTTGCGTTTGAGATAGTCCATTTCCAGAAGGCGGTTGGGGGTCGCCGGATGACCTTCGGGGAATCCCGCGACGCCGACGCCGAACCCGCGCTTGTCACGGCAGTTGGTCCGCATCTTAACGAATTTCACCAGTTGCTCGGCGTAACGGAAGGCGTCCTTCCCGCGGTCGTAGTCGCCGAGCGGCTTGGGCACATCGCCGCTGAGCGCGAGGACGTTCTCGACGCCGCTTTGGGCGTAGCGGTCGAGGATGGCGGTCATCTCGTCGAGCGAATGGCAGACGCAGGTCAGGTGCGAGACGGCGGTGAGGTTCGTCTCGCGCTCGATCCGCACGACCAGGTCGTGCGTGCGTTCCCGAGTGGTTCCGCCGGCGCCGTAGGTCACGGACACAAAAGACGGCCGCAGCGCCTGCAGCGACGCGATGGTGCGGAACAGTTCCTCCGACGCCGCGTCGGTCTTCGGCGGGAAGAACTCGAAGCTGAACGTCGTCGGGTGCTGGGCGAAAATGTCCTGGATGTGCATGGGTCTTCTTACCCGAACAGCCGGGAGACCGGGACCCGAAAGCCCGGCAGGTGTGGATCACCAGATAGCTCTTGCGTCCTGTTCACCAGCTCGGGCTCGGTCCCTCCACGATAAACCGTCACCGTACGGTCGTGCGGGTCGAGAACCCAGACGAGCGGAACGCCGGCGGCGAGATATTCGTCGATCTTCTCGTCAATTTCTTCCTGGGTGTCGCTCGGTGACAGGATTTCGACGGCCAGCGCTGGAACGCCGTCAATCAACGTCGTTTCGTCCGTCTGGTTAGCGACGATGTCGGGAGGGACATACACCACATCCACGCCGACGGTCGAATCCGGAGTTTGGCGCAAGCGCACGCCGGCCTCGCCGCCCAACACCTGGCCGCGCGGCTCCGGTTGCGCGCGCCGCCAGATCTCCAACTCTACGGCGACGCAGACCATAGCTTGACTGTGAAAGCGGTTCCGAACCGTCATCGGCGGCCCCCCCTCCGGCGGGCGTTTCTCGCGCAATTCTCCCCGAATCAGCCACCGCTCGACGCCGTCGTCCGGCATCGCCAGCAGCTCTTCGGTCGTCATCAGGGTGGTCGCCGATGCCATCGTCCGTTTCTCCGCTCACGCCCCATGATAGTCGATGTCCTTGACCTCCAGGGCGTGCTTCTGAATGAAGTCCCGCCGCGGCTCGACCTTTTCGCCCATGAGGACACGGAACAACTCGTCGGCCTTGAGCGCGTCCTCAAGTTGCACCTTCAAGAGCATCCGCGCCTTCGGGTCGAGCGTCGTCGCCCAAAGTTGATCGGGGTTCATTTCGCCAAGGCCCTTGAACCGTGTCACCGTCAGGCCGCGCTCGCCGAGCTGGCGGATGCGGGTCGGAAGGTCGCGGAGGTGCGGCAGGGCCTCGCGCCGGTCGTCGTGGGCCAGACGGTATCGCACCGGCGGTTCGCGGCCGGCGACTCGCTGCAAGGGGATCAAGTCTTCGCCGGAGAGGCCGAAGTCGCGCAACCGGGCCAGGCCGCGGTTCAGCGAACGAACCTCGTGCAACTCCTGCACGGCGAAATGGGCGGACTCGCCGTTGGCGGACGCCGTACCGTTGGCAGTCGCCCCCGCCTCGCCGGCAGCCTCGTCGTCGACGACGAGGTCGCGGCCGAGCCGGGCCTGCTCCTGTTCACGGAACTTGTCCAGCTCGTCGGCGTTCGCGAGCCAGTGTTCTTTACCGCCGAGCAGGACGCGGTATTGCGGCAACGCGCCGTCCTTCGCCTTGCTCAGAAGCTTGGCGATGCTCAGGCCCCGCCGTTCGACGATGACGAGCGGCTCTTCCAGATCGCTTAAGATCTGCACGAGCTTCGCCAGCCGCTCTCCGGTAAGCGTCTGTGGTTCCGCTTTCTCCAGGACCAGCGACGTCCCTTCGAGCCCGCGAGTCAGCAGGTCGCGGTTGATCTCATCGGTCGTCTGCACATACCGCACCTGCTTTTTTTGCGTCACCGCGTACAGCGGCGGCCGGGCGACGTAGATGATCCCCTCCTCGACGAGCTTCCGCATCTGTCGATAGAAGAAGGTCAATAAGAGCGTGCGGATGTGTTGGCCGTCCACGTCGGCGTCGGTGAGGATCACCACCTTACCGTAGCGCACCTTGCTCAGGTCGTCGATGTTACCGATGTCGATGCCGATGGCCGCGATCAGGTTGGTGATCTCTTCGTTGGCCAGGAGCTTCTCGGCGCGGGCCTTCTCGACGTTGAGCACCTTGCCCCGCAGCGGCAGGATCGCCTGGTAGTAGCGGTCCCGGCCGCTCTCGGCACTGCCGCCGGCGGACTGCCCCTCGACCAGGAACAGTTCCGAGGCGTCGCGGTCGCGGGTGGTGCAGTCCATGAGCTTGCCCGGCAGGCCGCCGCCGGAGAGGATGTTCTTGCGATCCTTGAGCGCCTTTTTCGCCTTGGTCGCCGCCTCCCGGGCCTCCGCCGCCAGGATCACCTTCTTCATGATCCGCTGCGCTTCTTTCGGGTTTTCCTCCAAATACACGGCCAGGTAATCGCCGACGACGCTGGCGACGATCCCCTCTACTTCCGTGTTGTTCAGGCGGATCTTGGTCTGCGACTCGAACTGCGGATCCGGCACCTGGATGCTGACGATCGCCGTCATGCCTTCCCGGAAGTCCTCGCCGATCGGCTGCAAGCCATTCTTGAACAGGTCCTCCTTTGACCCGTAGCTGTTGAGCGTGCGGGTGATCGCCGTGCGGAAGCCGGACAAGTGGGTGCCGCCGCCGGGGTTGAAGGCGTTGTTGGCGTACGCCCGGCTCCGCTCCTCTTCGCCGTTGGTGTACTGGAACGCGACCTCGACCCGAATGCGGTCGATCGTCTTGTCCAGGTAAATCGGGGCGTGCAAGACCTCGTCATTGCGGTTGAGATACGCGACGAACTCGGCGATGCCGCCCTCGTAGTGGAACGTCTCCTTCTTGCCCGTCTTCTCGTCGTGCAGCGCGATGGCGAGGCCCTTGTTGAGGAACGCCAACTCGCGGAGGCGGTTTTCGAGCGTGTCGTAGTCGAAGGTTACGTCGTGGAAGATTTGCGGGTCGGGCTTGAAGGTCACCGTGGTGCCGGTCTTCCCGTCGGGGGCGGCGCCGATGTCCTTGACCTCGGTCGTCGCCTTGCCGCGCTCGTACTCCTGCATGAAGACGCGACCCTTGCGGCGGACGCGGGCCTCCGTCCATTCGCTGAGCGCGGTGACCGCCTTGGCGCCGATGCCGTGCAGGCCGGCGGAGACCTTGTACGCGGCGTTGTCGAACTTGGCGCCGGCGCCGACGGTCGTCAGCACGACCTCGAGCGTCGGCCGGTTGGCGTGCGGGTGAATATCCACGGGGATGCCGCGACCGTCATCGACGACCGAGCACGACCCGTCCACCTTGATGGTCACGCCGATGTGCTTGCAATAGCCCGCCAGCGCCTCGTCCACGCTGTTGTAGACGAGTTCGTAGACGAGGTGGTGCAGGCCCTTCGCGCTGGTGTCGCCGATGTACATGCCGGGCCGTTGCCGGATGTGCGCGGCGTCCTGGAGGACTTTGACGCTGTCCTTCGTGTAATCGCCGCCGGTCAGGGGGTCCAGAACGGCGACGGGGGTGTCAACAGGCATTCGTTCGATCCTCTATTGATATCAATCAGCCCGCGCTGGCGCGGAACTTCAAATCACCGATGGTCGTGCCGGGCAGCGCCAGCCGCAGGGCCTCCAACAAGCGACGCTTGTGATAGTGGGCGAGTTCCTGCAGGAGGACACCGCCGGTCACTTCAATTTCGAGCACGCCGCGGCGGAACGCGCCGGGGCGGGTGTGCGAGGCGATATCCGGACCCGCCGCAGCCGCCCACGCCTGCTCGAGTCGTAGCCGATCCTGCTTGCGGCCCCACCCGCGGGCGGTGAACAGCCGGCTGAGGACTTCGCCGATGGGTTCCGGGCCGCTCGGTTCCGCGGGCAGACGCTTGCGACGGTCGAACATGAGTCCTCCCGGCGGGACTCGAACCCGCGACCACCCGCTTATAAGGCGGACGCTCTGACCGCTGAGCTACGGGAGGAGATGTCGTCGTTGATATGCCATCGCGTATCATCGCTCACCTCCTCCCGTCACTAATCACCAATGACTAATGACTAGCTGAGTGGCATCACCAGGTACTGGTACTCCGTCCCGCTCTTGAAGAGCGCCGGTTTGCTGCCGTCGATCAAATCGAGCGACAACGCCGCGTCCGCCTCTAACACTTTCAGCATTTCCCCGAGATACTGCGGGTCGAAGGCGATGTCGATCGGGGTACCGTCGTACTCGAGATCCATCTCGACCTTCGACCGCCCGCTCGCCGCGCCTTGGGCCGCCAGCGTTAACTTGCCCGGGGCGAAGTGGAAGTTGACGCGTTTGCTCTCCTCGTCGGTCATGATTGCCGCCTGCCGCACCGCCGTGAGGAACTCCGGGACCTTCAGATTGATCCGGGCGTTGGCCTTCTTCGGCAAAATCTCCTTGTACGGCGGGAATCGCCCTTCCACGAGCCGGCTGTAGATCGTCGCCTTCTCCGTTTGGAAGAGAACCTCGTTCGGCCGCAAACTCACGCGGACGATCTCGTCGTCGTCGTGCAGGTTCCGTTCGAGCAGCGCCATCGCCTTGGTCGGCACGATGTGTGAACCGCCCTTCGTGTCGTGACCGCCGACTTCCTTCGCCGGGCCGGTCGCTAACGCCAACCGTTTGCTGTCTGTGGCGACCAATCGACACTGACTGCCTTCGAGTTCCCACACCACGCCGGTCATAGCGTAGCGGGTACTCTCCCGGGCCGCGGCGAACACCGTGCGACGGATCATCGTCCGCAACGCGCCGGCCGTCAGTTCGTGATGCTTCTTCTCGGAGAAGACGGGAATGTCCGGGAACTCGGCGGGATCCTCGCCGGGCATCTCGAATTCGTTATGGGCGCCGGTCACAACGCACTTCTGTCCGTCGGCCTCGATCGTCAGGTAGTCGTCCGTCGATTCGCGCAGGATCGAGGTCAGCTTGTTCGCCGGCAGGATTGCCTCGCCCGGTTCCTGCACCTGGGGGCTACGAACTTGCAGACGGATCCCCAGCTCCAAGTCGGTCGCCATCAGGACGCACTTGTCGCCGTCGGCGATCGCCTTGAGGTTGCGGAGGATCGGCTTGATGTCGCGCGTCGTCGCGGCGGCACTGGCCAGTTGGCAATCACCCAGCAACGCTTCCCGCTCGCAGTACAGCTTCATGAGGCCGTCTCGTGGTCCATCAGAGGGTGTGTCCAATCCCGCGGGGCAGTCCCGCGGGTTCCTGATAGAAGAAAGAAGCAAAGTCTATTTTCAATCCCGTAGCAGTAGTTAATGGGACGGACGATTTCGTTGATGGCATCGATCGCTGCTCGGATAGCAATGGTTGGCACACCAGTTACGTACCGCTCCGGGCCGGGGAAAACCTGTCCATAACGGGTGTATCCTCTTTTTGCGGCCGACGACCATTTCCACCCTCTCGTGGGTGCCATCTGAGACTCGCGAATGGATTGACGGCTTTCATCGGGCAGATAACGAGTTATCAACAGGCTTTCCCCGGTCCTGCTGCCCTCTAATCGGGGCGATCTCAGCCGCAGCGCGGCGTTCCGGCTATCGACAGGCGGCTGACGACTTATCAACATCCTTTCCCCGATTCGATTCACACCAGTTCCGCCCGTAACTGCCGGACCGCAGCGGCAAGGGCCGCGTCGGCGGCCAGTTGCTCGGCAATCTTTGCATGGGTATGCCGAACGGTGCTCGCGTCGCGGCCGCCGAAGAAGCCACCGATCCGGGGCCAGGCCTGGCCGGTGAGCTCGCGGGCGAGATACATCGCCACCTGACACGGGCCCAGCGCACTGGGCTGACGGGCCCGGCCCCGTAAACTTTTCACGTCCAGCTGATAGTAGGTCGCGACCCGCTTTGCGATCCCTTCCAACGTCGGCTTCTGGCTGGCCCCTTCGTCCGCCCAATGCGACTGGACCGTCGACAAGTCGAGTGGCAACGGCGATGCCCCGGAAAGCATCGCCAATTTCGCGAGCGCCCCGAGCAGCGGTCGGGCGCCGCCGGGCGTTGTGTCCGCGATCCAGTCCAGCACGCCCTGACCGACCTGGAACTCCTGTTGCTTCACCATCGCATGCAACAGCGTCCGCCGGCTCGCAGCTGATAGCGGTTCCATCCCGATCACCAGGCCCGCGGTTAAACGATTCGTGAGTCGAATCGGCAGATCGGTCAGTCGGGCCGGGCCATCCGACGCGGTCACGACCACCGGCCGACGGCGGGGTTTGAGATGATCGATCAGACGGACGAGGGCACCCGCGGCGCGTGAAGGCAAATGCTGCACATCTTCCACGATCACCAGATCGCACTGACGCGCTCCTTCCAGAGCCGGGGGGATCGGTCGGGCCGCGTCCGGCGGGCCATCGTTCGCCAAATCCGCGGCGGCGAGCAGACGCGCCGTTCGCGGCGGCCTCGCCTGGGAAACCGCCTGGAACAAGCCGGTCACCAATAGGGTCTTGCCAACACCCGGGGGGCCGTGCAACACTAAAGGGCTGATCGTCGACCGGCCGCCCACGACCGCAGCGGCCAACCGCCGGACGGCATGAACCGCCAAGCGCGTTTCCGGGGTGACGACGAAGCGAGCCAGCGACACGTCGGCCCCCGGGCGCCATCGGCGGATGGTTTCCGGCGGTCCGATTTCGACGTCCGCCGGTCGATCGCTGTGCCGTCTGCGCATGTTTCTTAAAGGCCTTCCTATTTTACGGCTTTTGGGGGGTGCCGAACAGAGCAGTTGAATGACCGTAAGTAATTGATTCGCAAACAGATATGTTGAGAGAAAACGTTGCCCAAAAGGGCGATGCGCCCGGCCCGATTTGGCGGTTCTCCGCCCCGTCTTCGACTCTTTCCTAGGCCCCTTCCACGAGGATGTACCGTGGCAAAGTGGTTCGTGCAATTGAATGGCGAACAGGTCGGTCCGATGACGGTCGGCGAGCTGCGTTTGCTTGCCGCGACCGGCCGATTACACCCGCGAGATCGCGTCCGCAAAGACAATATCCCACGCTGGACGCGGGCCAAAGCCGTCCGCGGGTTATTTGCCCCACACCCCGAGGAAGTCGCTGTTACCGCGGGTGGCGCCCGCGAGCAGGCGGGCCTCGACACCGTCTCGCCTGTCACCAATGGCTCAGGCTCTCAGGTAACCATGGCGTCTCCGCCCGCCGGCGGTGCCCCGCCGGCCGGGCTGTCGCCTCCCGGCGGCACCGAAGAAATGCTGGTGCTGCCCGTTATGCCTGCGGCGCCGGGCCGACTAGTCATCGCAGAGGTGAGCGGCCGCGCGGTCGATTTCCGGCCGGACGGGACGGCCGCCGTTCACGACGGCTACACGACGTTGCAGCTAGTGCCGGGCTGGCTCGTCGCGGTGTCCTCACTCGCGAGCGGGCCGGGCCGCGAGACGTATCTGCGACTGGCCCGTCTCGACGCGGCGGTGTTCAGCAACTGGTTGGCGCCGGCCGGCAGTCCGAAGTCGGAATACCGCGTCCTCAGTTTCCACGTCGGCCGTCAATCCGCGGCCGTGGCGGTCGAGGGCAACGACCGGCCGTTCCGCTGCTTCCTCGACGCCGTCATCGCCGCGGGCGGCGGCGGGCGAAGAGTCGTCAGTCCGAGCGACTGAGCCCCATCTTCGCGTCACGCGTCATTCTGCCGTCACCCGCGTCCCCGCTGCACGGCGGCCACGAGACGATCTGTCGCCTCGTTCACTTCCGCTTCCGTCGTTGACGGGTCGAAGCTGAAACGCAAGGCCGCGCGCAGCACATCGTCCGCGACGCCCATCGCTCGTAACACCGGCGACGGGAGCAGCGAGCCGCTCGAACACGCCGAGCCGGCGCTGCACGCCACCCCGGCGAGGTCCATCGCCATCATCAGCGCGTCGGCCGCACAACCGGGAAACGAGACGTTGACGATGTGTGGCACCGTCCGGCCTGACTCGGCGGGGCTGTTGACAACCACCGGCGCGGCTTCCGCTCGCAAACGATCGAGGAACCGCTCGCGCAGCCGGCGGATGTGCGTC
>DATJGQ010000037.1:0-2596 GCA_035494815.1 Gemmataceae bacterium | reverse complement strand
TTGTAGCCCCGGAGGGGCGACCGAATGTAGCCAGGGGTGCAGCGCAGCGAAACCCCTGGAATACGGGTTGGTAGTTCATGGAGCCCCAACGGGGCGAACGATTCGGAGACGATCGCCCCGTTGGGGCTTGATGGAGTTGGGAATCTTTCCAGGGTTCCGCTGCCACCCCTGGCTATTGACGGCCGCCCCACCGGGGCTGATACCGGTTCGACCTCAACGGACGGGTTCAAGCTAATGGGAAGCCTCGGCCGACCACTGCCGCACGATTCGGCCCGCGAGCACGTCCGCGGCGAGGCGGTCTATCTCGACGACTTGCCGCCGCTCTTCGGCGAGCTGTGCGTCGACCTCGTCGGCAGCCCGGTCGCCCACGGCCGGGTGAAGTCGATCGATATCGATGCCGCGAGGAGAGTCCCGGGTGTTGTCGGGATCTTCACCGCGGTCGACGTGCTCGGGGACAATCATTTCGGCGCGGTCGTCGACGACGAGGAACTGCTGGCCAACGAGATCGTCCATTATGACGGCCAGCCGGTCGTCGCGATCGCAGGCGACAACCGCGACGCGGTCGCCGCCGCCAAGGGGCTGGTGAAGATCGACATCGATCCGCTGCCGGCGGTTCTGACGATCGCAGACGCGATTACACATCGGCAGTTCATCGGCCCGACGCGGCGGATCGCCCGCGGCGACGTGGCCGCCGCCCTCTCCTCGGCGGAACATCGACTCACCGGCGAACTCGCCATCGGCGGACAGGAGCATTTCTACCTCGAGACGCAGGCCGCAATCGCCGTCCCCGGCGAGGCCGGCGAAATCACCGTACACTCGTCCACTCAGAACCCGAGCGAAATCCAGGCGGTCGTCGCGCATTGCTTAGGCTTACGATTGAATCAGGTCGTATGTGTCTGCCGGCGGATGGGCGGCGGGTTCGGCGGGAAAGAGACGCAAGCGGCGCTCCCGGCCCTTCTCGCGGCCCTGGTCGCCGCGAAGACCCGCCGGCCGGCCCGGTTCGTGTTCGGCCACGAGCAGGACTTCCGACTCACCGGCAAGCGGCACGCGTATCGGGTCCGCTACGAGGTCGGCTTCACCGGCGACGGCCGAATCACCGCGCTCAAGTCCGATTTCTACTCTGACGGCGGTTGCTCGGCCGACCTGTCGCTCGCGGTGATGGAACGGACGCTGCTGCACGCGGAGAACGCCTACTTTATCCCCCATGTCGAGTTCACGGGGACCGTCTGCCGCACGAACAAACCGTCGAACACGGCGTTCCGCGGGTTCGGCGGCCCGCAGGCGGTTGCGGCTATGGAGAACGTCATCGAGGAAATCGCCGCACACCTCGGCACAGACGCGTTCCTCGTCCGGCGGCGGAATTGCTACGCCGTCGATAGGGACAATGTCACGCCGTACGGGCAGGTGGTCCGCAATAATACGCTGCCGGCCGTACTCGACGGCGTCGCCGCGTCGTCCAATTATGTCGAGCGGCGCGCCGCGGTGGCGGCGTTCAACGCCCGGTCGCGGACGCACCTTCGCGGCATCGCCTTGACGCCGGTCAAGTTCGGCATCAGCTTCACGCGAGCGACGCTGAACCAGGGCAACGCCCTCGTCAACGTCTTCCGCGACGGCACGGTGCAGGTCTCGACCGGCGGCACCGAGATGGGGCAGGGGCTGACGATCAAGATACGGCAACTCGTCGCCGACCAATTCGGGCTGGCGGTCGAAGCGGTCCGGGTGATGCCGACGTCGACGGAGAAGAATCACAACAGCTCGCCGACGGCGGCGTCGGCGAGTACCGATCTAAACGGTTCCGCCGCCGTGCGGGCGTGCGAGCAGATTCGGGAACGGCTCGGGATCCTCGCGCGCGAACGATTGGCACAGGATTCTTCTGTAGCTGGCCTCTGCGAGGCCGGCCGCGTGTCCATTGGACACGCGAAGCCGGCCTCACAGAGGCCAGCTACAGAAGATGCCGGCCAGGTCGAATTTGCCGACGGCTTTGTGTTTGATCGGCGCGAACCGTCACGTCGGTTGTCGTTCCGCCAACTCGTCGCCGACGCCTACGAGAAGCGCATCGACCTGGGGGCCCGCGGCTTCTATGCCACGCCCGGCGTTGATTTCGACCGCGCGACGGGGCAGGGGACGCCGTTCTTCTACTACACCACCGGTGCCGCGGTCGCCGAAGTACTGATCGACCGGTTCACCGGCGAATTGCGCGTCGAGCGGATCGATCTGCTCATGGACCTCGGCCGCATGATTAACCCGGGGATCGATCGCGGGCAGGTCATCGGCGGCTTCGTGCAGGGGATGGGCTGGGTCACGACCGAGGCGCTCTCCTACAGCCCGGCCGGCGAACTTTGGTCCGACTCGGCCACGACGTACAAGATTCCGAACGTCAGCGATGTGCCGGCTGATTTCCGCGTCGCGTTTCTCGACAACCCGAATAATCGCGAGAATCTGTACGGCAATAAGGCCGTCGGCGAGCCGCCGCTCCTCTTAGCGGTCTCCGTCTGGGCCGCGGTGAAGCACGCGCTGGCGTCGGCGGCGCCGGGACGATGTCCCCGAATCGATCTGCCGGCGACGAACGAGGAAATCCTGCGGCGGCTGACGGCGG
>DATJGQ010000036.1:0-8317 GCA_035494815.1 Gemmataceae bacterium | reverse complement strand
CCGGCCGTGCGGGCGCGCGAGGCGAGTTTTCCGTTCCTTGTGATTTTTCCACAAGTCAGCGACCGCGTCCCGGCCACGTTCGGGAGTTGGCTGCCCGGTCAACCGGACGCCGATCGAGCACTGGCGATCCTCGACTCGGTGCAACGGGAATACCGGACAGACCCTCAACGCGTTTACCTCACGGGTATCTCGGTCGGCGCCAACGGCGTCTGGCACCTGGCCGCGGCACACCCGGAGCGCTGGGCGGCGATCGTGCCGGTCTGCGGCCTCGGGCCGGTTACGAAGGTCGAGGCGATCAAGCACATCCCGTGCTGGTGCTTTCACGGCGCGGACGTCGGCAACGTCTCGGTAGAGAATTCGCGGAACATGATCGATGCGTTGCGAAAAGCGGGGGGCACTCCGCGGTACACCGAGTATCCTGGCGTTGGACATAACAGTTGGGACAAGGCATACGCCACGGACGAACTCTACGAGTGGTTGCTGCAGCAAAAATGTCCTTAGCCGGACTTCGTGGCCCCATGTCTAACCGAGTTCGGAGAGCTTGCGGCTACCTGTCACTCGCTGCGATGGTCGTCTGCATCGTTACGGCCGTCGAACTCGCCGAGATGGGGTTGCTAGCTCAAACAACCTGTGTCGTCCTGATCGGCTTGGGGCTCAATTTCCTGCAGCTCGCAATGGCCCTGGGAGCAGGCGAGTATGCGAAGCCGCTGACATCGTGGCTGCACACCTTAGGCCGGAATATGGCTGCATTAGCGCTCTTGATAGCCGGAATGGGGTCCTCGTTTCTCTTCCGCTTCGATGAAGGCCCGCCGATGTCGGCGCACCGGCTTTTGGGAGTCGCTCATATCGCTTTTGGTTGGGCGTGCTTAATCGGTTGGCTTCTGCTGTCAATCCTGCCCATGACTCGCCGACGTGAGAACTGACGCTCTATTTCTTGACTAAACCCGCGAGCGCCTTCGCCTCAATCGTCTTGTGCTCCAGCAACATGTCGCGGAGCGTCTCGAGCACCATCTTGTTCTCGCGGAGTATCGCCGCGGCGCGCTGGCGTGCCTCTTCCAGCATTTCGGTCACGCGGCGGTCGATGACGGCCCGTTGCGCTTCCGAAAGATGCGGGCGGCGCTCGCGTTCGTCCGGCTTGCGGTACTGGCGGACGCCGGTCGTCTCGCCGCCCATGCCGAGCACTTCGACCAAAGCGTGCGCGATCTCCGTCGCCCGATGAATGTCAGCCATCGAACCGGTCGCGAGATCGCCGAGCAGAAGCTGCTCCGCCTCGCGGCCGCCCATGAGCACGCACAGGTCGTCGCGGAGCTGGTGCTCGGTCGTGATGAACTTGCGGTCTTCGTCCTTGTAGCGGACGTAGCCGAGCGCCCACGACGTCTCGCTCTTGATGGTGATCCGCTCGATCGGCATCGAGTGCTCGCAGAAGAGCGAGCAGATGGCATGGCCCGATTCGTGCACCGCAACGCGCAGCTCCTCGCGCGGACTGAGTGTGGGCATGTCGATGTATTCTGTCAAAGCACGGTCGACGTCGGCGGGCTTGGTTTCGTCGGTGCGCTTGTCGCGCAATCGGAAACGGGCGATCGAGCGGCAGAGCGCTTGCAGATGGTCGCCGGAATAGCGGGTGCCCTCGGCCGCCCCTTCGACGAAGTCGGCCGACCGCCGCACCGCGTATTCGAGCGCCTCGTCGGTCATTTGCAGATGCATCTTGCGATCGTAAATCTTGAGAATCTCGCGGCGGTCCTCGGCCTCGGGATACGGAATGTGCAGGTGGAACTCGAACCGACCGGGCCGCAGCAGTGCCGGGTCGAGAATCTCGACGAAGTTGGTCGTGCCGACGACGAAGACGAGTTCCTCCGAGCGGAAGCCATCCATCTCCGTCAGAAGCTGATTCACCATCGAGTGCTCGACGCCGCTGCCGGTGTAGGTGCCGCGGGCGCTGGCGAATGAATCCAACTCGTCGAAGACGATGATCGACGGGGCCGACTGCCGGGCGCGGTGAAAGATCTGGCGGAGGTTTTCCTCCGACTCGCCGACCCAGCGGCTCTTGAGTTCCGGCCCGCTGACGATCGTCACCGCCGCCCCGATCGCCGCGGCCATCGCCTTCGCGAAAAAGGTTTTGCCGGTCCCAGGTGGTCCCCAGAAGATCATGCCGCGCGGCAGGAGTTCTTCGAGCCGGGCGATCTCTTCCTCGTCCGTCGCCTTGTCCTTGAGTTGCAGGACTTCGAGAATCTCACGCCGCAGTCGCGTCTTGACCTTGGCGTAGCCGCCGATGTCGCGGTCGATGTCGAGTTCGGGCACTTCGAGCTGGCCGACGATGGTCGCCTGCCGGAGCTGCCGGTACGCCCGCCGCGGGTCGGCCGGATAGTCCTCGCCTTCGAGCGTACTCAGCAGTCGCCGCAGACGCACCGCATTTACGCCCGACACGTGCTTGTAGAGCGCCCATGGGTTAAACGTCCGGCCGAACTTGCGGGCCTCGCGCTGCGTCACGAGGTTGCGGAGCCGCGGCCGGGCGACGCCGAGCAGACTCGTGCGGAACGGAAAGAGGTTCTCGATGACCTTCGGCAACGGGAACGACGGGTCTTTAAACCCGAGCCAGACGAGTTCGGGATTCTCGTACAGGAGCGGGATGACCTCGCGGGCCTCGGCCGTCAACCCGCCCTGACTGGTCGTGAGCAAATCCAGGTGGGGCAGGACGACGACTTTCTTCTCGACCGCGCCGCGGACCGCCTCGCGGAGCTGCGCGATCATCGTGCCCATGAGGCCGACGGGCACGGGCCCGGCCGGTTCGTCGCCGCGCGGCCGGCCGTCGAGGTAAACGCACTGGACCTTCGAAGGCTTGAGCCGGTCGCGGACGTTCTTGTAAAGGTACGGTGCGAGTTCCTTGTCGCACTCGATCAGGGCGGGCAGGCCGCGGAGCAGCCGACCGGCGACGGTTGCCAGTTCCGACGCGTAGGCGGACTCGACCGCCTGCTCGGACGCGAGTTCGGCCGGGAGGTCTTTTTCGGGGATCAGGACGGACATGCGGGGTCTCGCTGACTGAACTCAACCGGTGGCGATGCGGTCGCTGCAGGGGCGCTTGATTTTACCGCGTCGGAGCGAAAGATGGCGGAACTTCGGAGTCTCCGACTGCTACGGGCCAAAACCATGAGGAATCGGCAGATCCGCGACGCGCTTGAGAGCATGGTCGCCGCCATTCGTGACCTCGACCGCGAATGTAGCTCCGTATGGAATGACCTGGAGTACGGTCTCGTCCATGTCGTGTGGCAGTTTCAGGATCTTGCACTTCGGGAGACCGGGCAGCATCTGTCGCGCGAGCGCTTAATCGTGTGGCGGCTGTGGACGAAACTCCAGAATCTTGGTTGGCACGTAGATTGGGAATCGCCTTATCCTCGAAGCCGGAGAAAATGTGATCTCGTCGTCGCGCTCCGCAATTCTGCGAGATTGTGGTTGGAGGTGAAGGTGTCCTGGAGGGCTTGGTTCGAGTGCGAACGTGGCCCAGTCCACTCCAATCCAGCGTACCGCTCCTAACTAATGGGGACCCACCGAACCCATTCGCTTCGGCATGATCTTGAGAAACTCGGCCAAAACCCATCACTTGCGGGGGATTACCGGGGCGTTTGTTTGATCGGCTTCGACAGCAAGAGGTCTCCGATGGATGAAGACGTGCGTTCAATTCTCAAAAGCGCTCACGAACGCGGGCTCCCCTGGCAGGCGACGGCAGAGCGGCATTGGCCCGATCGTCGCAACAACGACTTTCGAATAAACGTGTGGGGCTGGTGCTGCCGCCGACCCCCGTCACACCGCCTAAATCGTGAGCGACCCCGCTCTGCGAGACCTCGGTCCCTTCCTTGAACCGGCCCGTCTGGGCGGCTATCATGCTTTCGTTCGCAATGGCGACGCACCTGTGCCCGGAAGCCCGGCATGGCGTTTCGGATCGAGTTCACGCAGACCGCCGCCGATCACGTCCGCGCATTCCGGAAATTCGACCAACCGATCGTGCTCGACGGCATCGAGGAACAGTTGCGTCACCAACCGAACTTGGAGACACGGCGGCGAAAGATGCTCGGGGCGAAAGAATTCTCCGGTTGGGAACTAAGGGTGGACCAGTTTCGCGTCTTCTACGATGTCTTCGCGGAAGCCGACGTGTAGGCGGTAAAGATCAAGGCGGTCGGACATAAGGAACACAACACGCTCTATGTCGGCGGCGAAGAGGTGAAGCTATGAAGGTCGTCGAATTAGGAACGACGCGGCCGAGCCTTGACGAGGTGATGAGCCTGGCGAAGGACGAGTTGGTCGTGCTGCGCCAGCCCGACGGCTCGGTGTTCGCATTGTCGCCCGTGGACGACTTCGCGGTCGAGGTCGAACTGCTCAAAAACAATCCCGAGTTCCTGTCCTACCTCGAGCAGCGTTCCAAGGAAAAGGCCGTCATTTCGTTGGAAGATTTGCGCAAGGAATTGGCGGTATAGCAAGCGGCGTACATCCTTCGTCTCGCCAGCCTGTCGGTCGAAACGTGGGCTAGACCTCCACCTTGATCGTCAGCGACCCTGTCTCCGGGTCCTCGGTCATTTCCTTGATCTGCCCGATCTGGGCCGCCTTTTGCTTGAGCGCCTGCGCGGTGACCCGGTTGACGACGCCGCTGAGTTCCTTCTCCAGGTCGCCGAGCGCGGCCGCGAGCCGCTCGGTCGCCTTGCTCTGAAGCTTGGACTGCTCGTGCTCGGCTTGCTTCTCGAGGTCGCGGCGGAGACGCTGGCCGAGTTCCTTCTGTACGTTCTTGCTGTTCGGGCCGAGGTCGTCGTAGGCGATCCCCTCGCGCTGACCGGCGAGATCGAGCTGCTCGCTCTCCTGAGACCGGATGGAAACTTCGCCGGTCTTCGGGTCGATGGTCGCGGTCAGGCCGTCGTCCTGACGGACGAGCCGGCCGTTCTTGTCTTCGAAGCCCCGACGTTTGAGTTCGTCGCGCAAGAGGTCGGCCATCTGCTCCGGCGGCAGCAATTCCAGGAGTTCGAGCTGCGTGCAGACCTCGTCCTCCGCGGCGATCCGGCGACGGAGCGATTCCTGAACGCGGATTCTGTAAGCGCGGGACATGGCATTCCTCGCAGTAGGCTGGAGGCTAGAGGAAAGACGACTCGCAGCTCTTCCTCCAGCCTACAGCCTCAAGCCTCTAGCCTCTATTGGACCTTTAACGGCTCGACTTGCTTGACCAGCGCCCGGGCGCGGTCGGTCAACGCGTCGCCGTTGAGTCGTTCCCAGTCGCTCTTCCACAGCTGACTGACGGCGTAATCCTCGTCGAGGAAGCCGACGCCGCGGGCGCGCCGCTCCCAGGCCTGCAACCGCTCCAGGTGCCGCGGCAGGGCCAGTGCCCGGCGGTGAACCTCCAGACGATCGGCCAGTTTTGGCGGACCGGTGCCTTGCAAGCCGGCGAAGAACGCGTTCGCCGGCAACTCGGGGGTCAGGAGCGTCCCGGCCGCGTGCAGGATGAAACGCGTCAGGTCCGGTCGGTTCGCCTTTTCGGCGGCGGCGGTCAACGCGCTCAGCACCCGCTCCTCCTCGGTCCCCTGGGCGGCCAGCGCAGGCCAGTCGCCGACATGCGCCTGCCCGCGGACCAGTCGGACCCACCGCGCCGCCAACCACGGCTGCAGCGCCTCCAGGATGGCCGCTCCGAGTCCGACGACCCACGGTCCGAAGTCCGGCTCGGCCGACGTGCCGGCGTAGTCGTCGGGAAACGACAGCCGCAACAGGCCGTGCGTCGAGAACGCCGGTTTCGCCCGCAGTGGCGTCGCGGCCTCGGTGTCGCGAAGCGCCTCGTACGCCAGGAACAGGAGCAGCCGATCGGCCGGCGTCAGCTCGGCGTCGGACAGTCGCAGCGGCGGTTCCGTGTCGGCCGGCTTCTGCGCGGTGATCCAGATCAGAAACTCGAGGGCGTGTCGGGAGAAGTCGAGTGCCAACTCCTCCGGCGGCGAGCGGTCCCAGATTCGGCCGTTGCGCGGCTGGCCGTCGCGGAGGAATCGGTCGCGCCGCCAGCCGCCCGCGCGGGCCAGGAAGAGCAAGCATCCTTTCGCCAGGCTTTCCTGCACGAGTTCGACGCACGCCCGACTCAGGGCCGGCGGCCGCGCCGCCTGCTCGGCGACGACCGGCAGCGCTTGTTCCAGCGGCACCTGCCCCAGGAAGCAATGGAGCACTCGGAGCAGCTTGCCCTCGAACGGCGAGACGACGCGTGGCGGAGCGGCGATCATAGGTTCTCTAAACGGGCCGTTTCCACAATCCTACTGCCCTTTTCGCGGGGAAGCCATTGACGGTCAACTCGCCGTCGCGGAGGCGGACTTCCAGCGTGTTCGGCTGCCGCCAGCAAGCGTCATCGGCGCGGTAACGATCGGTCAAGAAATGGATGCGCTGGTTGGTCGAGCCGATCCAGCGGCGCCGCGTGTCCGGCAGTTCGCGGATGTAAGGGCCGTCGACTAGGATGTCCATGTTGGCAAGGAGTTCGGCGACGGCCGGGTCCGGCAAGGCGCGGGCTTCGTCGAGCGTGTAGCCGGTGAAGACCATGACGCTTAGGCCGAGGGCGCGAGCGTCCCGCGCCAGGGCGGCGGCGCCGGCGGCGTGGGCCAGCGGTTCCCCCCCGAGAAGGGTGATCCCTTCGATGTGCTGCTGGGCGTAGACCGTTTTTATCTCGGCGAGTACGGCGGCGACCGACCGTACGCTGCCTCCCTCGAACGGCAGCATTTCCGGATTACAGCAGCCGGGACATCGCAGAGGACAGCCCTGGAACCAAAGCGCGAATCGCCGGCCCGGGCCTTCCGCGTCGGTGCAAGGGACGATTTGGGCGACGGATAGCGTCTGGCCGGCGGACATGTCCTGATTATACATCGGCCGTTCACGTGCCGCGGACGTCAAGATGCTGCAAGTCGTCCAGGTCCTTCGGTCGGCCGCTCGCCGCCTTGTTGACCTTGAGGTGGTGCAAACTAATAAGCGCGACGTCCACGCCCCCCATCACGGCGCGAGTACGATGGGGGTAACACTCGGCGAACGTCACGCCGGAGATTGTGGTGATGATCTCGAGCCGCAACGGCGGCACGCCGAGCCGAATGACTTGGTTCTCGGTTAAAAACATCTCCGCCGAAACGGCTTCAGGTCGGAAGCCGAATTGGCGCAGGGCTGTCACGACCCGGTGTGCGTTTTCCGGAGAAATCGCCACCCAGACGTCCATGTCGGCGGTGGCGCGCGGGTATCCGTCGTAGCCGACCGCATAACCGCCGACTAACAGGTACTCAACCCGATATGAGTTGAGCAACCTCAAGAACTCTTTGAAGTCGTCCGGTAGTAGCGGCGGGGCCATAGTTGATTTGCCGCATGAATTCGATCGCCCGCCACCGCTCCTCCGGCGACTTGGACCGCCAAAACGGCGGCTCATCCGGCGGATCGGTTATGGACGCGACCGACACCGCACTGCGATCCAGACAATACGCGGACAGCACGGAATCTTCCATATCGTCGCCTCGTTCTCCGTGGGGTCGCATGTATTTTACCACAGGCCGCCCGGCATGCCACCGCGACTTCATCTAACCCGCACTGTCCCCGGTTCGCCTTCCGCGGCGTCGCAAGTCATGTCGCGCTCGACGAACCGCTTGACCACGGCGATGTTGGTCAGCAGATGCTGCGTGACTCGCGTCACTCGATATTCCGACGGGCCTTCGGCGAAGGCCAGGGGAAGGACGAGTTGGTCGGCGCTGTGCGGGTCGACGGGGTACTCGGCGCGAAAGTAGTCGAGCGCCTGTTCGGCCGCTTCGTCGGCGACGGCCTCGGCGCGCTTGCCGCGGGCGCCCAGCGCGAAGAACAACGTCGGCACGGGCGGCTCCGGGAAAGTTATCGCGAGCATCGTGCCGGGCCCGCTCGGCCACGCCTCTTCGTGGACATCGACGCTCAAGCCGGCGGTTTCCAGCCACGTGCGAGCCTGCTCGGCCTGACGAAGGGTGATGTGCTCCGGCAGGCTCGCCGCGGCACTGAGGACGCTCGCGCGAGTGATAGATGCGCGCTCGATCAATGCTAAACCTCGAGGGCGCCCTCGCCCCGGAATTCGCGCCACGATCTTGCCGCCGCCCCGGGGATAGAAGCCGGGCCGGTCCATCGTCAGCGTGAGTGGCAAACCGACACGGCCCATGTAGTCACGCCACGTCGTCGCGAGGAAATGGAAGCACGGGCTGTGGTCGTTGTGCGTGCCGCCTTCGATCGTAACGGTGCTCGACGCGTCCTGAAGCGCCAGCGGCAGATGGACCGTGTGCAACACGAGGCCGGTCGCCCCGGCGGTGCCGATGCGGAAGTG
>DATJGQ010000035.1:0-4959 GCA_035494815.1 Gemmataceae bacterium | reverse complement strand
GGGCGTGGACTGGACTGTGGGCAAAACCGCAGAACTTTCATTCTAGACGTACGACGGGGCGGATTGCAAATCGGATTTGACGCGGGCCGGTTCCCACCCGTAACCTACGGACGTCTTACCGCTTTCAGCTCCGAGGGGATGGTTCGCCCGAAGCGAAGTCTTCTGCATAAACGACCCGCAATACCCCATATTGAGCGGCGGCGTCGCTGACGATGAGCCGGAGCTCGTGGATGACCTTCGATATCGGGTCGCGGAAGACCCACTCCACCCGAAAGCAATCCGACTTCGGTGTCAGTCGCCGCTCCGGTTCGCGAGCGAATTGGTCGCCATGCGCGCCCAATCCGCCGAGCACTCGAATTAAGGCTTCGCGGCCTTCGGGTGACAGATCGAGAGCTTCGAGGTACGGGACGACGGTCGTTTCGTGGAGTTCAACTAATTTGAGTCCGGATGGACATTGTGCCATCAGTCGAGCGATTCCCGTTTCGGTGCTGCGTAAGGAAAACCCCCAGACTGAGCGAGCCTGTCGGCCCGCTGGGCAACGGCCAGGTCGCCTTCAAGCGCCCCGCCGCCTCCGCCCGAGAGATCGCCGCCAAAAAGGAGATGGCCCGGTGGGAAGGCACCTGGGAAGGTGACGCGGGCGAGAAGTTAACGTTCAAGGGCGACCGCTGGACGTCGAGCACGCCGACGTTCGGTCCGGTCGCCGGCAAGGTCAAAGTCGTCGAGGTGCGGGAGAAGCTGACGCTGGTAGACCTGGTCACGGAGGAGGGCGAGACGGCGGGGGTGACGGTCAAGGCGATCCTCCGCCTCGACGGCGACACGCTCGAGTACAGCGGGACGTACGGGGAGATGCGGCCGGAGGAGTTCAAGACTTCCGACGGCGTCGCGTACTACTCCTTGAAGCGGAAGCCGAAGTGAGGCGGTCAGACGCCGCCGAAGTGTTCGATTTGTTTATGCTCACGCAGCGGAACGAAGGCAGCGACTCACTTGAGCCACACCATCAAGTTCGAATGCCCCCGGTGTGGGGCGGCCGACGGGTATCGGTATCCGCACCGGCTCTGGATCCAGGGGTACGGACGACACTTGGTTGGCGGCCGGCGGGTCCGCGTCCGGGCGGCATCGCCGGTGGAGGTGGTCCGGTGCCGGGAGTGCGGGGTGGCGTTCAGTTGCGCGCCGCCGGGCGGTCGGCACCGGGTCGGGTACCTGCTCCGCGTCGATTCCGCGGTGATCGAGCGGGCGGAGCGGTCCGTCCACGCCCCTGACGCCGAATCGTCCGCCGCGGCGGACACGGCCCGCCGGCACAGGTCGTAATCGGACGATCAGTCCAGCGGCGTAAGCCTGATCTTCCGAAACAGGATCTCGCTGCCCTCCGACTGGATCTGCAGCCGTCCGCGGGTCACTCCCAGACCCGTCGCCCTCGTCAGGGTCACGCCGTTGAGGCGGACGGTCATCGTGTCGGCCTTCATGGTGACGACGAGCGTGTTCCACTCGCCGACCGGCTTCTCGACGTCGTTCTTGCCGCGGAACCCGAGGACGTTTTGCCACGACGGATCGCGGCCGAACCAGAGGAGCCGGCCGCCGGGGCGGAAGTCGCGCACCGGGGCGCCGTCCTTCCAGTAGAGACCGGTCTTTGCGCCCATCGGCCGCTCTTCGGCCTGGGCCTTGAACGCGTAGTTCGGATTGGTGCCGGTGATCGAGAGGTCGCCGGTAGCGCCCTCGAGCATGTTGCACTGGAGGCCTTCCATCCAGCTTTTGCTCACCGCCCCGTCCGCGCCGGTGCAGTGGACGAGCAAGCCGCTGTCGCGGGCGGTCTTGTCCCGCGGCGGCCAGACCTTGCCGCCCCAGGAATACTCGAGCGTGACTTCGTAGTTGGCGTACTCGTCGCGCGTGAGCATGCCGCCGAAGTCCTGCCCCGCGATGCGAAGGAGGCCAAGGCGGACGGCAAAGTTGACGTTGGGGTCCTTGTCTTTACCGTGGTCCCGCAGGAACGTGTACCACTTCGCGAAGTCCTTGCCGTCGAATAGGGCGATCGGCTCCGCGGCGCGGGCCGGGGAGACAGTGGCGACGCACAACAAGAGCAGGGCAAGGACGCGCGTC
The DNA here is from genome assembly GCA_035494815.1 of Gemmataceae bacterium. Taxonomy (GTDB): domain Bacteria; phylum Planctomycetota; class Planctomycetia; order Gemmatales; family Gemmataceae; genus DATJGQ01. The sequence goes on along the minus strand of DATJGQ010000035.1, from coordinate 2,865 downwards.
ATGGAAATCTCCGCGGTGTTCTGGTTCGGTGACTGGCGAGCTAAGGCGAAGGAGAGGGAAACGGCCGTCCCAGGACACGGCTACGGAAGAGGCCCGCCGCGTAGAATGTCCGCGAGCGACGCGCCGCCTGAGGAGGCTGACATGACCGAAGACCAGACGACCAAACTTCGCGAGCATTTGCTGTATCTGCTCAAGGGCGTTGGCGCTCACCTCGACTTCGACAAAGCGATCGCCGGGCTGCCGGCGAAGCTGCGTGGCGCGAAGCCGCCGGGCGTGCCGCACACGCCGTGGCGGCTGCTCGAACATCTGCGCATCGCCCAGTGGGACATTCTGGAGTTCACGCGGAACCCGCGCCACGTCTCGCCGCCGTGGCCGGAGGGTTACTGGCCGTCCGGCGACGCCCCGCCCGACGACTCCGCTTGGGAGCGGAGCGTCGCGGCGTTCCGCGCCGACTTGCAGGCGATGCAGGACCTGGTGGCCGACCCCGCCACGGACCTGTTCACGCCGTTGCCGCACGGCGAAGGCCAAACGGCGCTGCGCGAGGCGCTGTTGGTCGCGGACCACAACGCCTATCACCTCGGCCAGCTTGTCGTGGTGCGGCGCGCCTTGGGCGCGTGGGACGATGAAAGCTAAGAAATCATCGAGATTCCCTCAAGTTGTAAGCGTTGAAAATACGCGCATGCAGACGCTGATCGGGGCCGAAAATCGCCACCGCGATTAAGCGTTGTACCCGTCGTCACTTCCACCAAATCCCGCGAAAACGTCGGCACGCGGCACGGCCGGTGCTTTAAGGACGTGCGTAGCGAAACCCAATCGAATTCCAAGGAGTGAAACATGACGACTTCCTGCCCTTCCCCGACCCAAACCACCCGCACCGCCAACGCCCAGGCCCTGCTCCGCGAGATCGGCTATGTCCTCTGGCTGAGCCGGAGACTCGCCGTGGAAATCCAGGCCGAGAAGTCCCAGCCCGTTCGGCCGGAGATGGCGGAATTCTGCGCGGTGGAAATGGCGACCTGTGCGGCCTGAGGCCCGAACGAAACCACGCGGCGTAGCAAAAACTGGCCGGATTGGGTAGAAGTCCGGATTGACCTCGTAGGTCCCGGTGCGTCGCCCGCCCGGGTGTTCCTCTCCCCACCTCTCCCGGAGACGCCATGCGATCCGACCTGATCCCCGCCGCGGCCGTCGTTGTGCTGCTCGCCGCGGCCGCCGCGCCGGCGCCGGCCGCCGACGCCCCGCCGCTGTTCGAGGGCCTCGGCAGCCATAGCCGCAAAGTCACGACCACCAGCGCCGACGCGCAGAGGTACTTCGACCAGGGCCTCGCCTTCCTGTTCGCGTTCAACCACGACGAGGCGATCAAGTCGTTCAAGCACGCGGCCACGATCGACCCCGACTGCGCGATGGCCCACTGGGGCGTCTCGATCGCCAGCGGGCCGCACTACAACAAGACCGATCTGCCGGACGACCGCGCGAAGCAGGCGTGGGCGTCGCTGCAACTCGCCCGCGCCAAGTCGAAGTCGGCTCCGCCCGCGGATCAGGCGCTGATCGCGGCGCTGGCCGCGCGGTACGCCGACCCCGCGCCGGCCGAACGTAAGCCGCTCGACCAGGCGTTCGCTAAGGCGATGCGGGCCGCGTGGGAGAGGTTCCCGCACGACGGCGACATCGGCGCTCTCTACGCCGAGTCGATGATGGACTTGCGGCCGTGGGAGATGTGGACCACCGACGGCAAACCGCAGCCGGGCACCGAGGAAGTCGTCGCCACCATCGAATCGGTCCTGACGAAGCACCCGGACCACCCGCTCGCGCTGCACCTGTACATCCACGCGGTCGAGGCGTCGCCGAATCCCGGGAAGGCTGAGCGGGCCGCCGACCGGCTCCGGCAGCTTCAGCCGGCGCTGGGGCACATGGTCCACATGCCGTCGCACACGTACATCCGCCGCGGCCGCTGGCAGGAAGCGGTCGAGGCGAATGAGCGGGCGATCAAGGTCGACAACGACTACGCGAAGGCCGTCCCCGGGCAACAGTTCTACCGGATGTACATGGCCCACAACCATCACATGCTGTCGTTCGCGGCGATGATGCAAGGCCAGTCGGCGATGTCGCTCGCGGCCGTCCGCACGATGATCGGCGGTGTGCCCCCGGAAGCCGCGGCCGATCCGAAGACCGCGGCCATCCTCGACGGGTTCGTGACGGCGCCGATGGAGGTCATGAAGCGGTTCGGCCGGTGGGACGACATTCTCGCCCAGCCGGAAATGCCCGAGGTTTTCCCGATCGCGCGGGCGATGCGGCACGAACTCCGCGGCGTCGCCTACGCGGCGAAGGGACAAGTCGCCGAAGCGCGGCAGGAGCAGAAGCAATTCCGTGAGGCGGTAAAGAAGGTCCCGCCGGATGCGACGTTCGGCCATAACTCGGCCGCCGATCTGTTCGCCGTGGCCGAGGACGTGCTCGAGGGCGAGATCCTGGCACGCGAAGGCAAGCTCGCCGAGGCCGTGACGGCGCTCCAGTCCGCGGCGGCGAAGGAGGAGAAACTGAAGTACTCCGAGCCGCCGGCGTGGGTCGTCCCGGTGAAGCACGCGCTCGGGGCGTGGCTCTTGAAGGCTAACCGGCCCGCGGAGGCGGAGGCGGTCTACCGGGCCGATCTGGCCCAATGGCCGGAGAACGGCTGGTCGCTGTTCGGGCTGGCCGCGAGCCTCGAAGCTCAGGGCAAAAAAGACGAGGCGGCCGCGGTCCGGCGCAAGTTCGACGCCGTGTGGAAACACGCGGACGTGACCCCGCCGGCGTCCTGCTTCTGTGCGGCGAACTGACGCCACTCGAACTGACGTAGCGAGCGGCGTGGTTCATCCCCGCCGGGTTGACTGTCAACCCGGC
>DATJGQ010000034.1:0-7726 GCA_035494815.1 Gemmataceae bacterium | reverse complement strand
CAATTGCCGCGCGACATTCCGGACTGGTTTGAACAGCTGGACACCGATCGCGACGGGCAGGTCGGGCTGTACGAATGGGTGAAGGACGGGCGTGGTGTCGACGAGTTCAGGCGGTTGGACCGCAACGACGACGGGTTTCTGACTGTCGAAGAGGTCATGGCCGACCAGCGCGCACAGAACCGTCAACCCGGCGACTCGACGTCGATGTACGCTCGCGCCGATAATGGCAACGTCGGCGGTCGCGGCGGGATGGGCTTCGGCGGTCCCGGCGGCGGTCGCGGTCGGGGCGGCTTCGGCGGTGGGTCCAACGGCGACGGCATGGGCCCGGGCGGCGGTCGCGGCGGTCGCGGTCGCGGTGGCTTCGGCGGACCGAATTCGGACGCCGGCCAGGGCGGCTCGGAACAAGCGGTACCATTCTGGATGCAGAACGGCGGGCCCGGCGGTCGTGGCCGCTTCGGCGGGCCTGACGGTCAGGGTGGCGGCGGCCCCGGCGGCGGTCGTCGCGGTCGAGGCGGACAGAACGGCGACAACGGCAATGGCGGTTTCGGCGGCCCCGGGGGCGGTCGTCGCGGCTTCGGCGGCGGAAACGGTAACGAGTAACCGCATCGCAAAGGCGGATCAGTCATAGGGCAGGCGGTCGGCCTGCCCTATTTCTTTTTCTTCTCCTTGAACGCCGCCACGTACTTCGCCGGCTCCTCGTTGAACGCGTCGCGACAACCCGAACAACAGACGTAGAACGTCTCGCCCATGAACGTGACCGCGATCGTGCCGGTCCCGCCGGTGACGATGCACTCGTTCTTCTTGCCCGACGCCGCGAGCGACTCGCCCAACTTCGACGCGGCGACCTGATACACCTTCATGAACACGGTACGTCCCTTCGGCCGCACCGCGTACCGGTAAACGAACCGCACGCCGTCGCCGGCCGAGTTCATGACCAACTGTTGCGTCTCGCCCGTGGCCGGGTCGGTCCGCTCGAAAGTCAGGTAACCCTTCGCGTCTAGCTGGCCCTCGAAGACGAGCTTCTGCTGCTTCGCGTCGATCGCGTTGAGTTGGTATCTCTTCTTTTCCGCGAGATAGCGAAGCTCACCGCGGCCGAGATACTTGCCGCCCTTGATGTCGAACTGCAGCCAGGCGTCGGGGGCCTTGAACCGCCAGCTCCACGAAATAGTCTCCGACCAAGAGTCCTTGGGATCGGGCCGCGGCCGGTCCGGGCCGCCGGTGCCTTTCCAATCGCCGATGAAATCGTTGAGGGCTTGCAGCGCCGTTTTCGCATCCGCAGGGGCGTCGGCACCGCGAAGATGGACCGGAATGACGCAAGCGGCGCACACGGCAATGGCGAGCAGCGGGCGCATCAGAATTCCTCAACAACGATCACGGCAGTTCCAGGAGGTAGAGCGTCGAATCCTTGTTCGCGGTGACGATTCCGCGGCCGTCCGGCGTGAAGCCGATGGCGACGACGTCGACGCCGAGCCGCCAGGTCCGTAACGACCGACCAGTTTCCGTCTCGCACAAATCGACCACGCCGCCGTTCCCCAATGCGGCGACGCGCTTACCGTCGGGACTGCAGGCGAGGCCGCTGAGGCCCGCCGCCGCGGTCTTGAATTGGTGTGGTTTCGACTCGCCGGTCAGATTAAGCACCCGAACCTCGCCGTCCTGATCGCCGGTGATCAGCCGCGCCTTGTCGGGCGTGATCGCGACGTCGCCGAGCGGCTTGGTGTGCTTCGGCAGGTCGCCGCCGAGGCGTTCTTTCTTCGGGATGTTCCAGATGCGCACGCTGCCGTCCGGCCCGCCCATCGCGGCCAGTTCCCCGTCGGCACTGAAACACAAGCAACTGACTCGTCGGCCGCGATCCGCCAGGATCTCGCCGGCGGCGAGCGTCGCCACGTCGACCCGCTGAACGCTGTGCGTGACGTCGTCGTCGCTGCTGCCGAGCCGCTGGTACCAGACGCTCACTTGTTTGCCGTCGGACAACGGGGCCATCAGCAGAACCTTGTCGGTCCCGTCGCGGCTGCGGAGGTCGGCGCCATTTGTCGCGTCCCAGAGCTTGTATTTCAGGTCGTCGCCGAAGCTGACGACGTGTTTGCCATCCGGCGTCATCGCGACCGCGGTTACGCCGGCGGTGTGGCCGTCCAGGACGTGCAATTCGGCGCCGGTGGTCGCGTCCCACAGGCGGATCGTCCGGTCCTCCGACGCGGAGGCGAGCAGTCGGCCGTCGCCGCTCAAGGAGAATGCGTTGATTTTTCGGGCATGACCGAACGACGAGACGTCCGCCTCGTCGCCGGAGAACCGCCAGATCATGACTTGCTGGTCGACGCCGGTCGAGGCCAGCGAGCGGCCGTCGGGCGAGAACTGCAGCGACGCGACCCAGTCGGTATGGCCCCGATAGGTGCGGGCTTCGTTGCCGCTGACGAGGTTCCAGAGCTTGACGCCGCGGTCGCTGCCGGCGGAGGCGAGTGCGCGGCCGTCCGGACTGAATGCGAGGGCACTCAACGGGCCCTCGTGCCCCAACAGGCGGACGACCGGATCCTTGATGGGTAGGGACGCGAGGTTCCAAACCAGCACCTGCTTGTCGCCGCCGCAAGTCGCCAGCCGATGGCTGTCGCGGGACAAGGCGATGGCACTCACGCCGCCAGTCGCGTGGGCTTTGAACGAACTCGATTCGATCCCGGACGGCAACTCCCAGAGGTGAACGGTGCCGTCTGTACACGCGGTTACGGCCAAACTCCCGTCGGCGCTGACGGCGACGGCGCTGACTGCCGCCGAATGGCCCGGGAGGGTCGCGACGAGCGTGCCGCGGGCGACGTCCCACAGCTTGGCGGTCCTATCGGCGCTGCCGGAAAGCACCTGTCGGCCGCCGGGGCCCGCCGCCATCGCCAGTACCGGGGCTTGGTGTCCTTCGAAGGTCTTCTGCGGCTGACCACTAGCCGCGTCCCACGATCGGAGCACGCGATCGCCGCCGCCGGAGACGACGACGTGGCCGCCGAGCGCGAAGACCAGGGCCGTGATCGGCTGCGTATGGCCGCTGATCGCCTTCAACTCCCGGCTGTTGGCGGCATCCCAGATGCGAACGATCCGGTCGGCGCCGCCGGTGGCGAGTCGGCGGCCGTCCGGGCTGTACGCCTCGGCCCAAACCGGCCCGCGGTGGCCCGCGAGTGTCCGATGGGCGTCGGACGGCTCCATGTTCCACAACCGGATCGACTGGTCCTGGCTCGCGGACGCCATCTTCTGGCCGTCCGGTGTGACCGCGAGCGCCGTCACCTCGTCGGCATGGCCGGCCAAGGCGCGGGTCGGTTGGCCGGTGGCCAGGTCCCAGAAACGAATGGTCCCGTCGCGGCTGCCGACGGCGAGCGACTTGCCGTCGCGGCTGTAGGCGAGCGCGGACGCGCGGTCCTTGAGTTCGAACGAGCGGTGCGGCGCACCGGTGCCCGCGGCCGGGGAACCATCGGGGGCAGGCGCCCCGTGAACCTTGGCCGTCCGGTCGCCGGTGCTGGCGATCTCCTTGCCGTTCGGGGAGAACGCAATCCCGGTGATCTCGCCGCCGTGAGCGTCGAGGCCGAGCGGGTGCTTGCGGTCGGCCGAGTCGGGGCAGTAGACGTTAATGCGGCCGTTGCCATTGCCGGACGCGAGCAGCCGGCCGTCGGGGCTGTAGGCGAGTGCCGTGATCATCGCCTCCTGACCGGCCAGGTTCAGTTGTTCACGGCCGGCGCTGACTTCCCACAGTCGGACCGTCCGATCCTCGCCGCCGGACGCCACGAGGTTACCGCTCGGTTGGAATGCCAGACATTTCACGTAACCGGTGTGACCTGTCAGAGTCTTGACGTCTTTTCCGGTGGCCGGGTCCCAGAGCTTGATCTCCTTTCCGCCGGCGGACGCGACGACTTTGCCGTCCGGCGAGAAAGCGACGGCGTGCACACGCTCGCCGGCGTGACCGTGGTACGTCCGCAAGTTCCGGCCGCTGCCGAGGTCCCAGATTTTGACGGTCCCGTCTCCGGAGGCGCTCGCAAGCCGCTTGCCGTCGGGGCTGTACGAGAGGGCGGTGACCCGGTCGCCGTGCCGCAGCCGAGTGTCGCCGAAAATGCGGGCGACGTGTTCGGGGAAGTCCGCGGGCAGCGCGGGCGACAGCCACCGGGCTTCGCGATAGAACCGGCTCGCTTCGCCGGTTTGTCCGGACTCGAGCAGCGCGTCGGCCTGCTTCGCCCGCTCCTCCGCCCGCTGCAACAATTGCGGCGAAAACTTCCGTGCGGCGCCGGAATCGACCGACTGCAGCCGTTCCGTTCGGAACCGCTCGCGAAGGGCTTTCGCGTCCTGGGCGGCGACAATCGCGGGCAAGAAGAGCGTGAGAAATACGATCGAAAAGAAGCGATTGATCGGCTCGGTCGCGCGGACCATGGAGGTCTCCGAGGGCGGTAGGTCAGGCTGTGCCTGACTCGCCCGGAGTCAGGCACAGCCTGACCTACGGAGTATACAGCCCCGTCGCGGCGGGCACAGCGCGGTCAGTCGTTGATCTCCGGCTTGAGGTCGAGCGCCCGCGAGCCGATGCGGGCCAGGAAGCGCACCTTCTGGTCGAACGTGAGTTCGTCGGTGAACTTCTTCCGCACCGCCTTGAGCCAGCGGATCGGCCGTTTGCGGTAATCGGTCGCGACCCGCACGAGCACCGGCCCGGGGTGGCAGACGGCGGCACGGACGCCCGCGTCGAGTTGCTCGTTGGATAGGATCTCCTGGAAGTGCACGCCGAGGCCCTGGGCGAGGGCGGCATAGTCCAGGCGGGCGAGGATCGTCGCCGTCGTCCGCAGATACGCCGGCAACTGCAGCGCCTGCATATAGTGGTACGCCTGATCATCGAGCACAAAGAACTTCACCGGCAGCACTTCCCGGGCGGCCGTGGAAATCTCCATCGCGGACATCAGAAAGCAACCGTCGCCGGTCAGCGTCGCCACGACCCGACCGGCACAGGCCCGCTGAGCCCCGATGGCCGCGGGAATCGACCAGCCCATCGCCTGGTTGTCGGTCGGGTTGAAATACGTCCGCGGCTGGATCGGCCGATACGCCTCCGCGGCGAGATGCTCCGACACCGTCACGTCCACGAACAGGAGGCCGTCCTCCGGAAGATGCCGGCGCAGGGCGAGCACGAGGGCCATCGGGTCGGCGCCGCATTCGGCGTAGACTTTCGCATGGTCCTGCAAGTCGATGCACTTGAGCTTGTGGATGTGGGCCCGCATCGCGGCGTCCGGCGGGCGGCGGAGTTGGTCGGCGTTGGCGAGGCAGTGGTGCAGGAACAGGCCGGCGTCGGCTTGGACGCACACGTCCGGCTTGATTACGCGGCCGAGGTTCTCGGCATTTGAGTCCACCTGGACGGCGTGCTTGGGTTGCGGGTTCGAGTAGAAGCCGGTCGCGACTTCGCTCGAACGGACGCCGATCGCGAGGACGCAATCGACCTCTTGGAAGACAACCTCAGCCGTCCGCGTGCCCTGCGGGCCGTAGCCCCAGCCGACTGACAGCGGATGAGTCTCGGCGATCACGCCTTTGCCCGAGACGCTGGTCGCCACAGGTGCCTGTAACAGTTCCGCGACCTGGCAGAGTGCGAGTGGATAGTCCATACAGCCGAGACCGGCATAAATGCCGACTCGCAGCTTGCGATTTGCGAGTAATGCCACGGCCCGATCGGCGGCGGCCCCGTCCCACGCCAATTCCGGTCCCGGAGGCGGCGGGACGTTGTACTCGTACGTCTCGATCAGGAGGTTGTACGGGACGACGACCGCGGTCGGCCCCGGTTCGCCCGACTTGGCGACGGCGAACGCCTGCTGAATCGCGGTCGGGATGTCGGCGACGCGGCACACGTCGAAGACGCACTTCGTGACGGGCCGGAGCAGCGCGACCTGGTCGAGCGAGTGGACCTGGAACGGCCGGAGTTTTTTGCCGCGGCCGACGTCGCCGACGATCGCCACGACCGGCACCGAATCGAGCAGCGCCTCGCCCAGTCCGCTCAAGGAATTCGTCACGCCCGGCCCGGGGACCACGCAGAGAACGCCCGGACAGCCGGTGGCGCGGGCGTAGCCGTCGGCCATGCAAGCGGCGGAGAACTCGTGAGTCACGAGCAGGTAAGGCAGTCCGCGGGACTTGAAGGTGTCCCAGAGTTCATTCTCCTGGGCGCCCGGGATGCCGAAGACGCACGCCGTCCCTTGCTGCTGCAGCGCGGCGACGACGGCGGCCGCCCCGGTCAGTTTGCCGGTGATCCACCCCTCGGCCGCCTGTCCGCGGGCCCGCAACGGCCCGGCGTTAGCCTGCGCCGGGAACAGCGGTAACACCGCCGGCGCTGCGGCCATCGCCTGCAACAAGCCTCGCCGCGAAATCGATGGACCCATGTGCGCCCCCAGTGAACCGGCCAGGACGGAACGCGCGCGTGCGCGAACCTTATCGCCTGTATCGGTCGCGAGGGCGGAGGCGCTTGACGAGGAAGTGGGGAAAGCGAGAATCGCTCAAGCGGCGGCCGACTTTAGCCAAACCGGCTACATTGTGGCCCACACGGCGGGCCGTCGGAGTTGCACGTCATCGGCAGATCACCTAATGCCGCTGACGATTGCGGCCGCGCGGGAGCGCTCATCAGCCGCTCGAGTTTGGCACTCGCGCACTTCGGGCAGACAACCTTCTCGTCGCCGAGGACCAACTCCTCGAAGGTGTGTTCGCACTTCCGGCAGGAGAATTCGTACAAGGGCACGCGTCCCACCTCCGACCCGATCACTTCCGCCGCTGGCGGTAAAGCTCACTGGCCCGCATCAGGATCTTTTGTTCCCGTTCGGACAGACTGCTGCGGCCGTGCTGGGCGACTTTCGCGAGGACTTCGTCGAGTTCCGCCTCGATGTGCTCGTCGGAATCGATCCGCCGGCCGACCGCGGCGCGCGGGCCGGGCTCGTTGTCACCGGCGTAGACGCGGAGCTTCGGCCGGGCACGCCCGACCCGCAACCGCGGCACGCCGGGCAGCCAGTTCGTCACTCGCCAGTTGTACTTGCCGTACAGGAATCCGAACGCCGCGCCGCCGAGGTGGGCCGCAAACGCGATGGGCTGGCCAATGCCGCCGAACAGGCCGATCGTGTCTTGCAATACGTTGAACACGACGAACAGGACCACCGGCACCGGGATGAAAAAGAACAGCATGATCGTACGCGTCGGGTAGTGCATCGCGAACAAGACCATGACCGCCGTCACCGCACCGGACGCCCCGAGCGCCTGATGGTGGCCGTCCGACGCGAAATCGAAAGCGACGTATGCCAGGCCGCTCGCGAGCAGTGACGCGAAGTAGAAGCCGGTGAACTCCTTCGGCCCGTAGATGTCTTCGATTTCCGAGCCCGCCCACCACAGGAAGAACATGTTGAAGGCGATGTGCGTCCAGTGGAACGAGTGCAGGAACCCGCCGGTGATCAGCCGCCAGACTTCGCCGTGTGCGACCTTGTCGGGGTCGAGGATAAACAGGTCGGTGAACCAGCTTTCGACGTGAGCGCCGGTGTTGCCCCGGGTCATCAACTGCACGACGAACGCCGCGATGTTCGCGACGATCAGCCACTTGCAGACCATGCCGCGCTTGACGAACGAGTCGAGGAATCCCGTCCCGTCCGAGCGGTAGTACTCGCGGTCGTAGATGCCCATGACCGGCTCGCAAATCGTGGATCGTGGATCGTGGATCGTGATTCGTGATTCGCCGCACGAATCACGATCCATGATCCACGATCAC
>DATJGQ010000033.1:0-2333 GCA_035494815.1 Gemmataceae bacterium | reverse complement strand
GCAGTTCGGGCTTGCCTTCCACCATCATGTCGCGCCCGAATTCGCTCGCCAGAACCACCAGCGTACGGTTGAGCAGGCCGCGCTCTTCCAGGTCGAGGATCAGTTGCGCGACCGGGCGATCGATCTCCTTCTTCATCCGCTCGGCGGTCGTGTGGCCGTTCTCGTGCGTGTCCCAGTGCAGGAACGGGACATACTCGGTCGTTACCTCGATGAAGCGGGCACCGGCTTCGACCAGCCGGCGGGCGAGCAGGCAGCCGAGGCCGAACCGGCCGGTGTTGTAGCGGTCGTAACTCTCCTGCGGCTCCAGCGTCAGGTCGAACGCCTTCCGCTCCGGCGAGTTCAAGAGGCGGTCCGCGTTGGCGAGCGCCCGCAGCATCGACTCCTGTTGGTAGTCGCTCGACCGTTCGCCGAGCGGGCTCTGTTTGACTAGTTGCTGGAACTTCTTGTACCGTTCGGCGAACCGGCCGGGCGTCATCCCCTTGGGCGGGCGGACCGACTCGATCGCCTGATCCGGGTACGGCAAAAGGAATGGCCCGTATTCGGTGCCGAGGAAGCCGGCCGTGTGGAACGCCTTCAACTCCTCCTTCTCGCCGACGTCGTCGAGCCGCTGGCCGACGTCGATGAATGCCGGGATTGCCGGGTTCCGCGGGCCGAGCACCTTCGCGATCCAGGAGCCGAGGTGCGGGGCGGCGACCGTCTGCGGCGGGACGTAGGCGGTGTGCCAGTGGTACTGGTGGCGCGAGTGCAGGATGTGCCCGAGGTCCGGCAGCACGTGCGAGCGGATGAGCGTACCGCGGTCGAGCACCTTGGCGATGTTCTCCAGCCCTTCGCAGACCTTGATGTTGTCCACGGCCGTGTCGATGGCCGGGAAGGTGCTCATGATCCGCTCGGCGGGCAACCCGACTTCGAACGGGACGTAGCGTTTCGGGTCGAACGTCTCCGGCGCGGCCATGCCGCCGGCCATCCACAGGAGGATGCACGCGTCGGCGGTGGGCTTGGGATGCTGGATCGGCGGCTCGGTCTTGTCGTCGGCGAGGACGAGGTGCGGTTCGCCGGCGGCCCAGGCGGCGGCGGTCGCGGCGGACATGCGGCGGAGAAAGTCGCGGCGGTCCATAGGCTTCTTCACCACGGCACACACGGAAAACACGGAATAAAGTCAGAAAACCAGAGTATTACCATTTCCATGTTTTCCGTGTGTTCCGTGGTTTTTCTCCTTATCGAATCAACTGAAACTCCGGCAACATCAACACCGCCCACAGCAAGTCGGCCAGCCCGTCGCCCGTGACCGGCGTGCCGACGATGTCACGGGCCGTCGCCAATTCCGCGGGCGTCGGCCGACGGCTCAACGCGGCGATGTAGAGCCTTTCGATGATCTGCTCCGGCTCCGCGTCGCCCGACTGTCGACGCAACTTCGCCGCGCCGTGGTCCAGCGTCTCAGCCAGGACGCGGCCGTTCGTCAGATCGAGCGCCTGCAGCGTGCTCAGTTCCTCCGGGCGAGTGGTGACGACCTGTTCGCGGTTCGGCCGGCCGAGCGAACGCATCAGCGGGTCTGAGACGACCAGCGACGCCCGTACCGGGTCGCCCAGGCGGTCGCCGGTCTTGAACGCGGTCCGGGTCGGGGCGGTTCCGGTAATCCGCCAGACGGCGTCGATGAACTGCTCGGCCGTCATCCGTTTGGCGATCGGGCCGCGGAAGACATAGTCGCTCGCCCCGAGGGCGCCTTCGACGGAAGCCGCCTGCGACTGATAGGCCCGCGAGGTCACAATCAGTTCGAGCGTCCTCTTGAGATTGTAGCCGTTGTCGGCGAGGTGCGTCGCGAGATAGTCGAGCACGTCGGCGCTCCACGGCTCGTTGGCCATCGCGTCGACCGGGTGGACGATGCCGCGGCCCATGAGTCGGTGCCAGAGGCGGTTGACGACGGTCCGAGTGAGCCGGCCGTTCTCCGGGCTCGTCAGTAGCGACGCTAACTGTCGCAGCCGTTCGGCCGGCGGCTGGTGCGGGTCGATCGTGCCGAGTTCAGGGAAGAGAAACGTGGCCTTGGCGATGACGCCGGTCGGCTTATCGCAGCGGTGCAGTTCCAGCGGTCGGTCAGCGATCACGGCGGCCAGGCCGTAGGCGTCGGCGAGTTTCCAGTTGTCGATAAAGCTGTCGTGGCAGGAGGCGCACTTGAGATTGATGCCGAGAAACACCTGGCCGACGTTTTGCGCGAATTGCACTTCCTGGACCTGGCTCGCGTTCACGACGCCGCGCCACTTGATCCCCTTGATGAACCCTTCCGCGTCGGTCGTCGGGCTGATGAGTTCGCGGACGAACTGGTCGTACGGCTTGTTGTC
>DATJGQ010000032.1:0-5860 GCA_035494815.1 Gemmataceae bacterium | reverse complement strand
ACCGCCGCGAATTCCACGTCAGGCTCCAACGACAGGATCTGGAACCCACGACCGCCCGCGGCGAGGACGTGCTTACGGTCGGGCGACAGAGCAACCGCGGTGACGTCCAGCGGAAGTTGCAGCCGCGCGAGTTCCTTTTCCCCGTCCACGTCCCACCAGCGTACTGTGCGGTCGCGGCCGCCGGTCACTGCCCGCTTGCCGTCGGCGCTTAAGGCGACACAGAGGACTTCGCCGGTGTGCCCGAGCAGTTGACCGATCTCCTCCGCCTGTTCGACGTCCCACACGCGGACGGTCCGGTCGCTGCTCGCGGAGACGGCCCATTTACCGTCGCGACTGACCGCGATCGCATTAACTTTGTCCTTGTGCCCCGTCCACGGCTTCTCCTCGTCTAGTTCCTTGGCCGTCTCGGCGTTCCAGAGGCGAAGCGTGCCGTCCCAACTGCCGGAAAGAACTCGCTTGCCGTCCGGCAACAGTGCGACGCCGGTCACCCAGCCCAGGTGACCGTCGAACTTCGTCGCCTCGGTGCGCTTTCCTTGCAGGTCCCAGAGCTTGAGCGTGCCGTCGGCTGCCGCGGTCGCGAGCGCGCCGCCGGGGCCGAACGCGAGCGAGGCGATGTCGCCCTGATGGCCCATGAGCCGGGCCTGTTCCTGCCATTCGTCCGTTCTCCAGACGATCAGCCCCGAGCGGGCGTGGCCGGTGACGAGTTGTTCGCCGCCCGGCGCGAACGCGACCGAGAGGACCGGGCCGCGATGTTTGCGCGACGCGATCGCTTGCAGCGACGACGTCCAGACCTTGAGCGCGCCGTCCATGCCCACACTTGCGAGGACAGCCGAGCCCGGGGCGAATGCCAACGAACTGACCCCGCCGGTATGTCCCGAGACGACTCCGGTGTCTTTCCCGGTCGCGACATCCCACACGCGCACTTCGCCTACGCCTTGGCGCGTCGGCGGTTCCGCCCCACTCGCGAGCGTCTTGCTATCCGCCGAAAAGGCCAAACACGTGATCGAACCCGTATGACCGGCGAGCGTGGCGCGTTCCCGCATTTCCCCCCTCTCCCGGCTTTGCGGGAGAGGGGACGGGGGCGAGAGTTCCGGCACGTCCCAGAGCAGGATCGTCTGGTCCGCCCCCGCGGTGGCGAGCGTCCTGTTGTCCGGCGAAAACGCGACCGTCCGCACGCTGTTTCGATGCCCGCCCAGACTCGCAATCATTTGGCCGCTCGCCACGTCCCACAACTTGACCGTTCGATCGCGGCTCGCACTCGCCAGCAATCGATTGTCCGGCGAGAACGCGATTCCGAGAACCGATTGCCGATGGCCTTTGAGCGTCGTCCGTACGTCGCCCGTGTTCGGGTCGCGCAGGGCGATGGTTTTGTCTTCACCGGCGGTGGCGAGTGTCTTACCATCCGGCGACAGCGCCGCGACCCAGTGAGCCCCGTGCGCGGCGCGGAGAGTATGCCGAGCCTGCACGCGTGGCAGCGACGCGTCCCAGAGGTTGACGGTGCGGTCCGCCGCCGCGCTGGCGATCTGCCGTCCGTTCGGCGAGAACGCGATGCCGACGACGCCTTCTGTATGTCCTTCGAGCGTCGCCAGTTCGCCGCCGCTCGTGACGTCCCAGAGCTTGACCATTTTGTCAAAGCTGCCCGTCGCGAGAAGTTGCCCGCGCGGCGAAAATGCGAGCGAAAACACCATATCCGCATGCCCGGTGAGTGACTTGATTTCCTTGAACGTGCTCAGGTCCCAGAGGATGACGACGTTATCTTCCCCGGCGCTGGCGAGGGTGCCGCCGCCGGGCGCGACAGCCAGACCGCGCACCGTGCCGTTATGCCCGCGGAGGATCGTCTTGTCGTCCTGCGAATCGATGTCCCAGACGCGAATCGTGCGATCGGAACTGCCCGTGGCGACCGTCTTGCCGTCCGGCAGAATTGCGACCGAGCGGACCGAGCCGCGGTGTCGCGTGTAGCTGCTTTTCTCCTGCCCGCTCGCCAGGTCCCAGACTTTCACGGTGCGGTCATAGCTGACCGAGACGAGACGGGAACCGTCTGGCGTGAATGCGGCGGCAAACACCCAATTCTTATGACCGTTGAGAACTTTCGCTGGTGGTGTCGCAGATCCGGTCCGCCAATTGGAGAGGTCCCAAACGCGGATCGAGCGGTCATAGCTCGCCGACGCGAGTCGTTTGCCGTCGGGCGAGAACGTCAACCCGGCAACGGCGTCCGAATGCCCTTCAAACTTCCCGACGATCCGCCCGCTGGCGACCTCCCAAAGTCGCACAATCTTATCAGCCCCGCCAGTGGCCAGCGTCTCGCGGTCAGGCGAATAAGCGATCGCCAACACCTCGGCTGCGCCGTCGCCCAACTCGGTCGGGTGGTTCTCGAACTTCATCGGCTCTGGAAACGCCGCTTGCGGCTTAGCGTCCGGCGGCTTGCGCTCCTGCGCCCCGCCCGCCAGGACCAGGACCAATCCAGCCGCGAGTGTCTGCAGCAGCTTGCGCATGGCGTGGAGTCCCCGGGAATTGGGCCACGCAACCCAGCGTACCGCTCAAAATGACGATCCGGGAGCGAAATCCTGACGCCTTCGCCCGCCGGCCGCGCAATTGCTCGGTTTCGCCATTTTCCTTACGATAACGTCACCCCGGCGCGTCCGATTCCTCCGCGGGCGGTGCGAACTCGATCCCCATCGGTACAGGCCACGCATGTTCGAAGGCATTCAGAAAAGTCTCAGCGACGCGCTCAAAAAGATGCGCGGCCGCGGCCGGCTCACCGCGGACAACATCCGTGACGGCATGCGCGAGGTCCGCCGCGCTCTGCTCGAAGCCGACGTCAACTTCAACGTCGTCAACGATTTCATTGCCCGCGTCACCGAGCGGTCCGTCGGCCAGGAAGTCCTCGCCCGCCTCGATCCGAGCGAGCAGATCGTCCGCATCGTTTACGACGAACTCGTCAAGCTGATGGGGCCGGTCGATCACCGCATCCCGTTCGCGAAGGACCGACCGACCGTCCTGATGCTCTGCGGCCTGCAAGGCTCCGGCAAGACGACGACTGCGGGCAAGCTCGCGCTCACGCTTCAGAAGGATCGCAGCCGTAAGCCGCTGCTTGTTGCCGCCGACCTGCAGCGGCCCGCCGCCGTCGATCAGCTCAAAGTGCTGGGCGAACAACTGAGCGTCCCCGTCTATAGCGAAGTGCCCGGCAACCCGGTCGTCGTCTGCCGCAACGCCATCGAGCATGCGAAAAAGCACTTGCTCGACACGGTCATCCTCGACACCGCCGGCCGGCTGCACGTCGACGAGATGCCGATGGACGAACTGCGGCAGATCGACAAGGTCTGCAAGCCCGACCAGGTCTTCCTCGTCACCGACGCCATGACCGGCCAGGACGCCGTCAACAGTTCCAAGGCGTTTCACGACGCGATCGAACTCAACGGCATCATCCTGACCAAGCTCGACGGCGACACCCGCGGCGGTGCCGCCCTATCCATCAAAGAAGTCACGCAAGTCCCGATCAAGTTTATCGGCGTCGGCGAGAAACTGGATCGCCTCGAAGAGTTCCACCCGGAACGGATGGCCCAGCGGATCATGGGCCAGGGCGACCTGATGGGGCTCGTCGAGAAAGTCGCGCGAGTCCAATCCGAAGTCAGCGCCGAGGAGTTGCAGAAGCAACAGGAAAAGCTCGCCAAGGGCGACCTGACTCTCCAGGACTTCCGCAACCAGTTCTCGCAACTCGCCAAGATGGGCGGCATGAAGGACCTCGTCGCACAGATGCCCGGCATGTCCGACATGATCCCGGAAGGTGAAGACCCCGAGGTCGCTCTGAAACGGGTGCAGGGCATGATCGACTCGATGACGGCGGAGGAGAAGCGCAACCCCGACGTGATCGACCAGAGCCGCCGCCGCCGCATCGCCGCCGGCAGCGGCACCGAGCCGCACGAGGTCAAACAGTTCATCCAGCAGTTCGACCAGGTGCGGACGCTGATGCGCCAGATGGCCAAAATGAGCATCTGGGAGCGGATGAAAATGGTGACCGGCCTGGGCAAGATGGGTGCGTTCATGCCCGGGGCCCGCCTGAAAACCAAGGGCGACACCGGTCACCGCAAAAGTGCCAAGGAACGGGCCGAAGACCGCAAAAAGAAGCGGAAACAAGAAAAAAAAGGCAAACGCAAGTAACTGTGTCGCTTGCGGCTATGCATGGATGGACACGCCCCCACTTCGTTCGTAAGACAATTCAGCAGACCAACGTCCGTCCGAGGAAGGGTTGCGCCGTGGCCGTACGAATTCGCATGAAAATGATGGGCCGGAAGCACCGGCAGTTCTTCCGCATCATCGCGATCGACTCGCGGCAGCCGCGCGACGGCCGCGTCATCGAGGAACTGGGGACCTACGACCCGCAGGTGAAGGACACCGACGCCCGCGTCACCCTCAAGCCGGACCGGATAAAGTATTGGCGGAGCGTCGGCGCCCTGCCGTCGGAACGGGTCGAGACGCTGCTCAAGAAGTACATGGACAAGGCCGAGAAGCAGCAGGCCGAAAAAGCGGCCACGGCGCCGACGGCCTGAACCGCGATGGGCGTCCATGCGGTTTGATGTGCTAACCTTGTTTCCCGAGATTTTCTCGGGTTATCTGACCCAGAGCCTGCTCAAGCTGGCGATCGACAACGGTTTGGTCGAGATCAGGCTTTGGAACATTCGCGATTGGGCGGAGGGTAAGCACAAGAGCGTCGATGACCGCCCGTTCGGCGGCGGACCCGGCATGGTCATCATGCCCGGTCCCGTGTACGATGCGGTGGCAGCCGTCCAGGCCGACGCCCCCGAGCCCGGCGAATTGATCCTGCTGACGCCCGCCGGCGAGAGACTGACGCAGCCGCTGGTCCGCGAACTGGCGACGAAGAAGCGGTTGCTCCTGTTGTGCGGCCGGTACGAGGGGTTTGACGAGCGCATCCGCCTGGGTTTGCACCCCCGCGAGATTTCCGTCGGCGACTTCGTCTGCAACGGCGGCGAAGTGCCGGCGATGGTCGTGATCGACACGGTCGTGCGGTACGTGCCCGGCGTGCTCGGCGACGAGGAGAGCCTGGTCGAGGAATCGCACAGCGACGCCCCCGGCCGATTGGAATACCCGCAATACACCCGGCCGCGCGAGTTCCGCGGCATGACCGTGCCCGACATCCTGCTCAGCGGCGACCACGGCGCGATCGCCTGCTGGCGACGCGAGCAGACCGAATACCGCAGCCGGCCTCGGGGCGGAAACGCCGGGACCGGAGACCGGGGCCACGACGCCCCGAAAGGACGTGACCCATGAAAAACAAATACCTCGCCCTGGTGGAGGGCGAAAAACGCAATGACCTGCCCGAATTCCAGGTCGGCGACACCGTCGACGTCCACCAGCGCATTCTCGAAGGCCAGAAGGAGCGCATCCAGGTCTACAGCGGCACAGTCATCGCCCGCCGTGGAGAAGGCGTCCGCGAGATGTTCACCGTCCGCCGCATCGTTCAGGGCGAGGGCGTCGAGCGCATCTTCCCGATGAACTCGCCGAAGATCGCCAAGATCGAGGTCAAACGCTCCGGCGGCGTCCGCCGCGCCAAGCTCTTCTACTTGCGTGACCGCGTCGGCAAGGCGACCCGCGTCCGCGAGAAGAAGCAGAAGCTCGGCGAGACGACGAGCGTTAACGGGGACGGAGCCCCCGCTTCGTCGAAGAAGGGCGCGAAGAAGGCCAAGACCGAGGCCGCGGCCGAGTAACGAATCCCATCCATGCCGATCTTCGGGCTGAGCCGCTGGCCCGTCTGGCGCCGCTGGTTCGGCGGCCGGGCGGAACGCGCGGCGGCGAAGTTTTTGCGCCGGTTGGGTTATCGGATCCTCGCCCGTAACGTCGTCCT
>DATJGQ010000031.1:0-4639 GCA_035494815.1 Gemmataceae bacterium | reverse complement strand
TCGACCTCGACAGCGACCCCACGAAGCTGATCGAGGTCGTCGAAATCGGCAAGCAACTCCTGATGACCCGCGGCTCGCTCACGACCTTCTCGATCGCCAACGACCTGGCCAAGTATTTCGCGATCGTCCCCGCGCTCTTTGCGGGAACGCTCCCATGGCTCAAGGCGATCGACTTCATGAATTTGCACACGCCGCAGTCGGCGATCCTGTCGGCGGTGATCTTCAACGCGATCATCATCCCGTGCCTGATCCCGATCGCACTGCGGGGCGTGACGTATCGCCCGGTCGGGGCGGATGCGCTGTTGCGGCGGAACCTGCTCGTCTGGGGTCTGGGCGGCGTGCTGTTGCCGTTCGCCGGCATCTGGGCGATCGACCGCGTGTTGGGTGTTCTTGGAATCGCATAACAACTAACCTCGTTCCCACGCTCCGCGTGGGAACGCCGCGCGGCGACGCTCTGCGTCGCGAACGGGCGAATGGTCAAGATGATCACGCGACGCGGAGCGTCGAAGAGGCATTCCCACGCGGAGCGTGGGAACGAGGAGATGATATGTCTCACTTGCGCGCCAACCTGCTACTCGTCGTCCTGACGCTGCTCATCTGCTGCGTCCTCTACCCGGCCGTCCTCTGGGGCGTCGGCCAACTCGCCTTCTCGGCGACCGCCGCCGGCAGTCTGCTCGTCGGCCCGAACGGCCAACCCGCCGGCTCGGCCTTGATCGCGCAAGCATTCACCGGCGCGGAGTACTTTCACCCTCGCCCGTCCGCGGCCGACTACAACGCCGCCGCGGCCGGGGCCAGCAACTGGGCCGCAAGCAATCCGAAACTCCGGTCCCGCGTCGCCCGTCAACTCGGTCCGATCGTGAAGTACGCCGACGACCCGGCCAACGGCGACCACCGTGGCAAGCCGGTTGGCCCGGACCTGCAAGGCGTCCCGTTCGACACTTGGCTTCAAAAACACCCAGACGCGCTCCTGCAAAAGGTGCCCGCCGACATCGTCACGGCGAGCGGCTCCGGCCTGGACCCGCACATCACGCTGCGAAACGCGCGCCATCAGCTCGCCCGCGTCGCCGCCGCGCGCGGAGGTGAAATCGCGGAAATCGACGCGCTCCTGCACGAACACGCCCACTCGCCGCTCGCGGGCCTCGCCGGTGAACCGCTGATCAATGTGCTCGAAATCAACCTGGAGCTGGACAAGCGACTTCCGAAACCGGCCCCGCGCTGACAGAGATCCCGATGTGACGACGCGGGCCGGCGAACGCCGGCTCGCCCGGGGGCGGGGGGCCGACGTGACTGCCGGTTCCTCCGCCTTTTTTCTTTGATCACCACCACCAGCGCCGGCCGCCGCGCGGACCCGACCCAGACCGAGCCAAGTCAGGCACGGATCATACAATTGTCGCAACGATCCTCACCCCAGGGCCACGACCATGTTCAACTTCCACTACGAGAAGGTCGGCGCGAGCCAGGACATCGTGGCGGTGGTCCTATCCGGTCAGCTCGACGGAAACAACTGCGACTACCTGCTCGACTGTGTCGAAGAGGAGATCCTCGACGGCCGCAAGAAACTGATCCTCGACTGTAAACACCTCGGCTACATCTCAAGTCTCGGTCTGGGCAGGCTCGTCCAGGTCCACTCGCGGATGAAGAAAAAAGGCGGCGACGTCAAACTCGCCGCGGTGCACGGCGCCGTGGCCCAGGTCTTGTCCGTGGTGGGCTTGAACCGCATCTTCCAGATTTACCCCACGGTCGGCGACGCCGTCGCCGCCCACGGCGGCTGACGCCGGCGGAATGCATCGCTCTCGCCGAACACGTCCCCTCACCCGAACCGCGCCAACAACGCGATCGCGCCGACCGCCAGCACGATCCCGAGCACCTCATAGCGGTCGAGCGTTTCCCCGAAAAAGAAGACGCCCATAGCCGCGAGCATCAGGATCATGCAGACGGAGTAAACCACGCCGATGGTCGCCAGCTTCAGGTGGCGCATAACGTACACCCATGCAAACGCCGTCGACGAGTACAGCACCAGTCCGATCCCAAAAGAGCCCGTCATCAACGGGCTGGCTTCGCCGCTGGCGCGCTTCAGGAAATAGTCGCCGACGATGCCGACCGCGCTCATGGCCGCGGCCACGATGACCATAACTGTCGTCTTGTCCACGCGCGATCCCTCCGCTTGATCCCCTTTGTTTTCCAACCGCGGCAGACGCCCTGTCGGCCGGGCGCGACGTGATCGCCGGCCGGCGGCCCCGCCGAGTTCCGCCGTTTAGCGTCCGGTAAGAGAGGCGCCATCCACATATATGAACATACAAGTTGATGTCGCCTGTCCTTGCGGTTCGCTTCCGCAGAAGCAATCCGCGGAGCAGATGAAGCGACGACAGAGACCCTTCGTCGAGCCGGCCACCCGGGCCCCACACTGGGACGCGCCGCGACGGCGACCTCTAAATTGCGCTGTTTATCTCAACAGCACGCCGTTTGCGCCGACTGTGTTTTTGCCGTTTTATGTATATTGCCCGGTCAACGCAAATCACGTAAACTGCTACCTTCCGCGCAGATTGGCGAAATCGTGCCAATCGAGTTAGCACTTGGCCGAATGGGAGGCGACAAGCCGCCCCGGAACAGCGTCGCTCGGGAAGGCGGAAGGCCTCCCGGTGCGAGGTCCCACCACACATCGGGGCATCATGCTAACTCCCGACGAACTGCGACAGCGATTCAGTCAGGTATTCTCTCGGCAACAGCACGCCCGACTTTCGGAGCCGGCGTCGAACAACGGTAGTGAGCCGCAGTTCTACTCGCGACTCCGCGGCATCCCCACGGTCGAGGCCTATCGGGCCGCCGAGGCGATGCAGATCAGCCCGTTCTTTATCGCCAACGACTCGCTCGACGGTCCGGTCGCGACGATCGAGGGTCGCGAGACCCTGATGTTCGGTTCCAACAACTACCTCGGTCTCACCCGACATCCGGAGGTGTTATCGGCCGCCCGCGACGCCCTCGAGCGGTATGGTTCAAGCTGCACCGGTAGCCGACTCCTCAACGGCACGATCGCGCCCCACGTGCAGTTCGAGGAGGAGATTGCGGATTTTCTCGGCTACCCAAAGGCGCTGCTGTTCACGACGGGGTTCATGGCGAACCAGGGCGCCATCTCAAGCCTGTGCCGCCGCGGCGACCAGGTCTTCTCTGATCGGGATAATCACGCCAGCATCGTCGACGGCCTCACCGGGAGCGGCGTGCATTATTACATGTATGCCCACAACAACTACGCGGACCTGAATTCGCAATTGTCGAAGCTGGAGTCGGGACCGCCGCGGTTGGTGATTGCCGATTCGGTGTTCTCCATGTCGGGCGAGATGGTCACGCTGCCCGACCTGATGCGCGTCGCCCGCGGGCACGGGGCCCTGGTTTACTTGGACGAAGCGCACGGGATCGGCACCCTCGGAGCGACGGGGCGAGGGGCGGCGGAACACTTCGGGCTGCGCGACAAGCCGGACCTGGTCATGGGGACGTTGAGCAAGTCGTTGGCTTCGATCGGCGGATTCGTCGCGGGACCCGAGGTGGTGATCGACTATTTGCGGGTCGCCGCGCGGGCGTTCGTCTTCTCGGCCGCGGGGGCGCCTGCGATGGCTGCGGCCGGGTTGGCGGCGTTGCGAGTCCTGCGGCGGGAACCCGAGCGCGTGGAGGCCGCCCGCGTTAACGCCCGATACCTTGCCGAAGGGTTGCGCCAATTAGGGTTCGACTGCGGCTCCGGGAGCGTACCGATCATGGCCGTTCGCGCCGCCGATGCCGTTCAAGGATGTGCCTTTCACCGGGCGCTCGTGCAGGCGGGCGTCCTGACCAACATGGTACTGCCCCCCGCGGTCCCCCCCGGCCAGGCGATGTTGCGCGTCAGCGTTATGGCCACCCATACGCGTGACCACCTGGACCGTGGGTTGGCAGCGTTCGAAACGGTCGGTCGACAACTCAATATGATCAGCCCTCGGGCGCAGCTGCGCCGATTGTTGGAAGCCAGAGTGAACGGGGCACCGACAGACGGTCCGGCCACTCGGGTCGCGCCTTAGCCCCGCGGGCGGCGAGTGCCTGACCCCGGGCTGCAAATCGCATCTTCCCACAACACTGATGCCGGCGTATCGGCGACACCGGCGTCGCGGCGAGGGGTCCGAATGCGAGCCCTGGTGACAGGCGCGGCCGGCTTCATCGGCAGCCACATTGTCGAACGGCTGGCCGCGGCGGGTCACAATGTGCGAGGAATGGTGCGGACGGCCGCACAGGGAGCGACCGTTCGCAGCCTGGGCGCGGAACCGGTGCAAGGCGACGTGACGCAGCCGGCCACTCTACGGTCCGCTGTCAAGGATGTAGAGACCGTCATCCACGCAGCCGCGCGGGTGACGGATTGGGGCGACTGGCCGGCGTTCGAGGCCGCGACGGTCCGTGGGACGCAGAACATCCTTCGGGCCGCTGTCGACGCCGGCGTTCGCCGATTGGTTCTGGTGAGCACCGTCGCCGTATATGACAACCGCGTCGGCGACCGCCTGCACGTCGTGCCGGAAGACACGCCGCACAACGGCGTCGGCGACCGACTGCTCGGCCATTACGCGCGAGCCAAGGTACTCGCCGAGCAGGCGGCCTGGGACTTTCACCGCCGCGGCGACCTGGA
>DATJGQ010000030.1:0-2097 GCA_035494815.1 Gemmataceae bacterium | reverse complement strand
CGCCCCGCGCTAACCGTCGCCGCACTCTTGTTGTCGCTGCCTGCCGCCCTACCCGGACAGCCGCGCGACCGCAACGACTCGGTTGAGACGCTTCCGAGTGGAGCAACGCGTCGCATCGGTTCGCCCCGCTTCCGCGGACCGTCCCTCGAAACGATCGCCTATTCGCCCGACGGACGCTGGCTCGCGGCCGGCAATACCGACGGCAAGGTCCGTCTGTTCGACGCCTGGACGGGTCGCACCCGAAAAACCTTTGAACACAAAAGCGTCTCCGTCGCCTCGCTCTCTTTTTCCCCGGACGGCCGCTGGCTCGCGTCGGGGGGTGAGGCCAATGAACAGCCCGCGAAGGAATTGATCGTCTGGGACGTCGACAGCGGCGCCGTCAAGTTCTCGACCGACGCCAACCGCGGATTCAGCCGAATCGCATTCTCGGCGGACGGGAAATGGCTCGCCGCTGTCGGCGGGGCGGGGAAGGTCATCGTCTGGCACACCGATTCGTGGGAGGAGTTCGTCAACTTCGAACCGAAGATCGGCTGGTTCCACGATTTTTGCTTCGCCCCGGACAGCAAGACGCTCGTTTACTCGTCGCGCCGCGGTTATCAGCACCGCGACCTGCTCACCGGCCAGCCGTCGGCGATCATTCTGCAGAAGCCGTCCGACTTCAACTCGCTCGCCGTATCGCCGGACTCGCGCCTTGTCGCCATAGGCTCGTCGGACGAAAACGCGGTCCTGCTGCGCGACCTGGCGAACAACAACGAAGTCCGGCGGCTCCTCGGCCACCGGGCTCAGGTGTATGCGATGGCGTTCTCGCCCGACGGGACGCAACTCGCGACGGCGGAGCAAGGCACGGCGGACGCCATCCGTCTCTGGGACCCGCGGACGGGCGAAGAGCGCGGGACGTTCTCAGCGCCGGTGGCCGCCGGCGGGTTCCGCTGCGTCCGCTACTCGCCCGACGGCCGCACGCTCGCCGCCGTTTACAAACCCGGCGGGATCGCTTTCTGGCACGTCGCGAGCGGCCAACGCCTCTTCGCCGGCGAAGGCCACGAGGCCCCGATCAAGACGCTGGCCCTGTCGACCGACGGTTCGACGCTGGTCACCGGTGACGATTGCGGCACGCTGCAGGTTCGCGATCGTTCGACCGGTGCCCTACGGCAAACGCTCTTACTGCCATGGACGACGAACGGCCTGGCCGTCTCCGCGGACGGGCGGACGGTCGCCGGCGGCGTCAATTACGAGCGGTACGAGGACCGCGAATATCGCAGCGACCGCTACATCTGCGTCTGGGACGCGACGACCGGCCGCGAACTCACCCGGGCCGACGAGGCGGACGAGTGCTTGGCGCTCTCCGCGGACGGCCGAATCGTGTTCACGCGGGCGGGAAACGAAGTCGTCGCCCGATCGACGGTCAGCGGCAAGGAGCTCCGGCGATACCCGGCTCGCGGCTCGCCGAAATGCTGCGCGGCGTCCGGCGACGGGCGCTGGCTCGCCGTTGCCGTCGACGCGGCCAACTCCATCGCCCTGATCGACCGGGCGTCGGGCGCCACCGTCCGCACGATCCCAACCTCCGGGC
Organism: Gemmataceae bacterium; assembly: GCA_035494815.1. Lineage (GTDB taxonomy): Bacteria > Planctomycetota > Planctomycetia > Gemmatales > Gemmataceae > DATJGQ01. The sequence continues at coordinate 530 of DATJGQ010000030.1, read as the reverse complement.
TCGGAACGTTGACGTTTGTCGGCGACGATCGCTGGCTGCTGACCGCTCGACCGGGGAGCGCGCAACTGTGGGATGTGGCTACCGGCAATCCGCTACGGACAGTGCAACACGCCGACGTGCAATGGGCGGCGGCGACACCCGACGGCCGATACCTTGCGACCGGACAGCAGGACCGCGACGCGATTCGCGTTTGGGAACTGGCGAGCGGCCGCGAGTGTCTGCACTTGGCCGGACACGTCGACGGTGCGCGTCGGGCCGCGTTCGTCTCGGACGGCCGGACGCTGATCTCCGCCGGACGCGACACGACGATCGTCTATTGGGACATTTTCCACACGGATTTCGCTGCCGTCCGCGGCCGGCCGCTGACCCCGGGTGAACGGGAGGCGCTGTGGGACCGTCTCGCCGCCGATGACGCCGTCGCCGCCCATCGCGCGATCGCCAGTCTTATCAACGACGGCCAGCCGGCCGCGGCCGAGATCGGCCGGCGGGTCGAATCGGTCGGCCGCACCTCGACCGCCGTGGACGATTTG
>DATJGQ010000029.1:0-9385 GCA_035494815.1 Gemmataceae bacterium | reverse complement strand
GTAGAAGCCCGATTGAAGGGCCAACCGGTACAGGCCGTAGCCGGCGGCGCCGCCGAGCGCGGCGCCGACAAGGACGAGGAACTGACGTTCCACGGGCGCCCGCCTCGGCGTCTCGGATTCGGTCACCGTAACCTCCCGCCGGGCCCTTGTCCGCCCGACATAGAATCGGGGCGCGGGCGTGGCTCCGGCCCATGGTAACCCTCGTGTCGCACCACGGACGGCCGCCCACGCCCGCATTTTATCGCGCCCCAGCTTACGGGATTTCGAGAAGCACGCGAAAGCCGTAATGGGCGGTGTGGAAATCTTTCAGCGTATGCTGGCGATCGGCGCTGCGTATTTTTGCCGCGCCGTCCAGGAAGGATCCGCCACGCAACACGGCGAACGGCAGAGGGGACTTGCCCGGTCCGATCGGGTCGACGCGCGGGCTCTGCCGGTAGTAGCCGTCTTCATACACGTCGGAACACCACTCCGCGACGTTGCCGAGCATGTCGTGGAGGCCCCACGGGTTGGCTTTCTTCTCGCCGACGGCGTGCGGTCTGCCGCCGGAATCTTTGTCGCACCAGGCAAAATCTTCCAGTTTTTCCGGTGGCTCGAACGGAGACGCGGCGGTCGTGCCGGCGCGGCAGGCGTATTCCCATTCCGCCTCGGTCGGCAGTCGGTAACGGCGGCCGAGCCTCTTTTCCGACGGTAACAACGTGAGTCTGCTACAGAATTCGACCGCCTGGGCCTGGGTGACGTTTGCGACGGGAAGGCGTTTCAGATTCGCCACCGGCAAATCCTGTCCCATCACGCGGGCATATTCCTCCCGAGTCACCTCGAAGACGCCGAGGAAGAACGGCTGAGAGATCAACACGTCGTGCATCGGCTTCTCATCGGCGGCGGCGTGCGGGTCGTCGTCGGCCGAACCCATCGAAAAGCTGCCGCGTTCGATCCGCCGGAAGCTCATGCCGATGGAATTGCGGAACACGCCATCGTCTTCCGCGGGCGCCTTGCGACTCGTGACTTGCGCCGGCGGGGCGGACGATGCCGGCGCGGGCGGACTCGGCCGGGGCAGCATCGTCCCGACCTGAAGGGCGTCGATCACTCGGGCGAAGTGGGCGTCGAACACGGCCCGTTGCACCGTGCCGCCGGCGTTGGCGAGTTGGCCCATGACTCTCGAGAGGTCGGCCGTGCGGTTCAGTCCTTCGAGGAAGACCGGCCGAGGGAGACCGACCTCGGCGGCGGCCAGGTCCGCATCCAGGTCCCACTCGTAATGCGAGGCCAATTCCACGACCGGGTCGCTGCGGCCGGGCGAGGCGCCGGTCTCCCGCACCGCGGCGGCGAACTGCTCGGCGTCCTTCCGCACGAGCGCGGCGAATTTGTCCCGCGGCGGGTAAATCGCCCGGATGTTCTCCGCTTCGCTCTTATCGAACGCACCGGGGTTTTTCGCGACGTGCTCGCGGATCTGGTCCTGCTTGTCAATGATGCCATGAGAGTGACAGGACATGCACGAAATGCCGTTCGTGACCGCGGCGTCTTTCGCGTGAACGTCCTTGACCAGACTCGTCGGTCCCTTGTCAATCCGCCGCCCTTGCCCGTCCACGAGCATGTAACCGTGCAAGTGGTTGGGCAGGCTGAAGATGATCTCGCCGCCATCGTGCAAAAACGTGTGCGGGGCGACGCCGGGACCGAGCGGGTGCTGGAACAGGTTGCGCCGGTTGTCACCGGGCCCTTCGGCGACGGCGAAGTCGTAGCTCTTCCAGTACGCCCCGTAATTGGATTCGTGCCGCTCGATCAGGCGGTTGGCGTTCGCGACGCCGGAGCCGTTGAACCCCGCGCGGGCGACGTGATAATTCGTGATGTCGCCGGCCACGTCGACGCGGAGGAGGCCCTCTAAGTTCTGGGCCGTCGCGGGCAGTTGCAGCAGCGTGTGATAAAGCGGCGGGCGCGACGCGGCCGCCACGAACCAGTCGGCCCGCACGTGCGGCAACGGACACTTCGTCCACGCGGCGCACAGGCCGGCCGAGGCCCCCGGCTCAATGACGCGGTACGGATAGTCCGCCAGGACCTGTTGCCAGACGGTTTCCTTCCACTCGAAGTCGCGCAGGTCGATGCGGAGGATGGTGCGGCCAGGGTCCACGGGCGCCGGCACCGTGATCAGCCGGCGCCACGACAGGCTGTTGACGAGCTTGGCCAATCCGAGTCGATACGACTGCAGGCAGTCCTCGGGCAGGCCCGCGTTGGCGAGATGCGTGATCGTGAAATAGCGATAGAAGCGTCGGTCGGTTTCCGGGGCCTTCTCCAAGTCGTCCCGGACGTACCGGTGCAGGTCGTCAGGCGAGATAAACTTGCGTTCCGGCGCGGCCGGCGCGAAATCCGGGGCGTCGGCCTCGATCCACTGGCGGAGCAGAACCACGTCTTCCGGACTGGGGCGCGGGCTCTCTCCCTCTGGCGGCATCTCTCCATTCTCAACCCGTTTGAGCAACTTCGAATCGTCGGGCCGGCCGGGGACGATTTTCTTGCGGGCCACGAGTTGCTGACGGTCCACCACAAAATTGAAGCCGCCTTCGACATTGCCGTTTTCGCCGTGACAGCGATGACAATTGGCCTTGAGGATGCCCTTCGCCCGGACAGCCAGTTCGGTCGCGTTGACCTGGTGTCCAGGTGGCGGCGGATTGTGGTTGTCCACGTTCGGCCGATGGAACCCGGGCAGTGCAAGGGGGATCGCGGCCGCGATCGCTGCGGTGAGGACGGCGGCCGCCCAGAACCGACGGCGCGATCGGCGGAGGTATCGACGGAGGGCGTTCGCGAAGGCGGCTGCCGACGGATATCGCTGGCGCGGGTCGGCCGCCATCGCCTTGAGGCAGATGCGCTCCAGTGGCACTGGGACACAGCCGTTGAGTTTCCGAGGGGGGGTCACCCGGCCCGCCTTGGCGTTTTGCAGGATCTCGCTAACGGTATCGCCCTGGAACGGCGGATGGCCCGTGAGCAGTGCGTAGAGGAGGGCGCCGAGCCCGAAAATGTCCGTGCCGGGACCGATCGCATCGGTCACGCCGGCAGCCTGTTCGGGGGACATGAACGCCGGCGTGCCGAGGACGTCGCCGGCTTGAGTCAGACAGCCCGCCGCCGCCTGCATCTGCTTGGACAGCCCGAAATCCGCGACTTTCGGCAGCCCGTCGGGCGTCAGTAGGATGTTCGCCGGCTTTAGGTCGCGATGAACCACGTCGCAGTTGTGTGCGTAGCCGATCGCGTCGACGATTTGCAGCAGCAGCCGCGCTGCGGCCGGGGGCGAAAGCGGTCCCGCGGCCACTTTTTCGGCGAGGCTGCCGCCGGCGACGAACTCGAGCACGAGATACGGGACGCCGTCCTGCTCGCCGCTATCGAACACGCGAACAATGTTCGGGTGGTCAAGACGGGCGACGGTCTGGGCCTCCGCGTGGAACCGCGCCTGTTCGGCGCTGTTCGGCCGGCGTTGGCCGCGAATCACCTTCAAGGCCACGACACGATTGAGTCGCACCTGCCGGGCCTTGTACACGAACGCCATCCCTCCCCGCTTCGGCGGACCGAGGATTTCGTAGCCGGGGATTGCCGGCGGGCCGTTACCGATTTCACGCGGCTGGCAGTCGGTCGCATCTTCGACGGTCTGCGGCTCACGACCGTCTGGCGGCGATGCCGGCGCGACCGCCCTCGGGGCGAGTCCGAGCAGCGGCCCGACCAGCCGGCTGAGCTGCGCCTGATCCGCGAAGAAGGCGTTCAGGTCGCCGGACAGATCCGGGTGCCGGGCGATAAACTCTCGCGGCTCCGGGAGTTCACCGGCGTCGACCGCCTTGAGATAGGACAGGATCGCGTCCTGCAGAGCCTGCTCCCGATCCGGCGGCATCGGCGATTCACGGGGCATGATCGCCTCCGATGCGGGGATTGCTCGCCGACGTGTCGCCGCCGGCTTTCCCGATGGCCCAGCGGATGAACGACCCCAATGGGCTGACGCCGTTCGTAAACGATGCCGACATCGACGAAAGCAAATCAGAGTCGATCGTCGTTGGCGCCGCGCCGATTCCCTCTTGGTGCGCGTTCGGACCGCCGCCAGCTTTCGACGACCCCCGAGGCGTGGCCGGATTCACAGAAGTCCGCGACCGCGCTGGCGCCGGCACTGCCGTGTTGGCGCTCTCGGCGACATCTTTTCGAGTCAATTCGACCGCCTTAAGAATGAGCACGATATCCGCCGGGCTGACCTGCAGCTTATTCATGACGATTTTCAGGTCCGACAGCAGGGCGTCGAACTCGGCGTCCGTGATGCGCATTCCGAAGTGAACTTCCTTCATCGACCGGCCTTCGTACTTGAGAGGCCCACCGCTGACCTGACTGGCCAACTTGACAAACTGCCGCTTCAACTGATCCACGTCCTCCCGGGCCAGCTTGAACTTGTTGTTGCGAGAGAAGTTTACCCGCGGATCGCTCACCGCGAGATCGACGAAATCGTTGACGATCCTTGTGACCTTTTGTTCGCCGCCCAGGCGGTCCCACAGGGTCACAATCGGCTGCGGCGCGACCGCCGGCGGGGCGACGATGTCCCCGCGGACCGTCGGGATCATTTCCATAATCGCCATGACGTCCGTACTTTTGACGCCGTTCGAAGTCAGCGCGAGCCGCAGGTGCTTGAGCAGCTCGTCAAACTCCGCGTCGGTGATGCCCATCTCTTTGTGAACGGCTTTCATGCTCTTGCCTTCGTACTTATAAGGTCCCCCGCCGACGGCACTCGCCAAGTAGACCAGTTGCGTCCTGAACCGCGTAAACCTCTCGTCGTCCATCGGAAAACGGCCGTTTCGCGTCAGGTTCACGCCGGACGTGTCCTTCAGGGCGCCCCGGAGAAAGTCATCCATGATCTTGGTGATGTTGTCTTCGCCGCCGAGCCGTTCCCATAAGGTCCTGCCGAAACCGATGCGCGGCGGCTGCGTCGCCAGGTAGACTTGCCCTGCTAAGTAATGCAGTGCCCAGGCCCGCCGGTCCATGTCCCCAAGTCGTTCGGCGCTGCCGAGACCTTGGCGGACGGTCATCTGCAGTTGCGGCCGGTTGGCGAGTTGCCGGTCGATCGACTTGAGGGCACCTGAGAATCGATAGTAACTCGCGGTCGGATTGCCGGCGTTGTAGAGACCGGCCGCCTCGTCCATCGCCTCACGGACCGTCTGAAAAACTTCACTGTCGCGGTCTCGCCGTTCCGTGGCGGTGGGTGCAGGTGCAGGCGCGGGCTGGGGCCGGCCCGCCGCCTTTGATCGGCTTGCGTCGCTCGCGAGAAGTATGCCCAGGATTGCCGAAGACCAGGTGCACGCACGCATGATTCCTCCCGCCGTGAAATGGGCCATCGGGCCTGTCTCATTCGAAATCGGCGAGGAGCTCCCGCAGCCTGCGCCTGCCGCGGAACAAGAGCCCCGCCACCGCTTTTTCCGTTCGCCCGAGTTGTCGGGCGATCTCCTCCACCGGCTCGCCCCGCAGGTCGCGGCGGACGATGACGTCACGCTGGTCGACGGGCAGTTGTTCGATCGCCGAGGCTAACCGCAACAACAGCTCGTTGTGCTCCGCCTGTTGACTGGGCGACAGTCCGTCCGCGGCCAGGTAGCCATCGATCCGGGCAGACGACTCGTCCATCGCCGCCTGCAGCGATTGCTCAAGTCGGAGGTCACGTTTGCCGGCCGTCGCCTCGCGGATCTTGTCGGCCACGACGTTCTTGAGGATCTCGTGAAGCCAGCCCATCCATTCCGCGTCCGTCCTTCCGCGGAAGCGGTCCCGGTATTGGTAGGCCTTTAGCAAGGCGTCGTGGACCAGGTCCGACGAGTCGAACCGCCGCCGGAACTGCGGGGCGAGCTGCAGCAAGCGGACCTGCAATAGCAGCAAGGGCCGGTAACGGTCCGGCTGCCAATGATTGGCGTCGGCCATGGGTGCCCTATTGAAGTAGACGGCAAAACGCGGCGCAATACCCGCGCCGAGGCGAGTGATTCTTACCGGCAATGAACCTACGGGGGTCGCGCATCGGCAACCGCCGCTCGTTCGATCAGCCGTCGAAATCAGAGCACAAGAAGAGATCGCCAGAATGGTAACGGGCGGGAAGTGTCATCGCCAGGACGAAATCGGACCGTTCAGTCCTTCTCGCGGAGGATTCGGGCCCGCGCCGCTTCGACTTGGGCCGGCGTCCAGCGCGGTTGCGGCCTGCGGACAAGGTCGGCGACCGTTTGTGCGACCAGTTTGGAGTACATCGCCGTCAGGTGCGGCACGGGCAACAGCACGGCCGGGATCCCCTGCCTCTGAAGGTCGAGCGGCCACTGGTTGTTGTATCGTACCAGCCCGTCGCCCGAGGGGCCGAACGAACCGACGAGACACACGAACTCGACGTCGGCGGGCACCGGCAAGTCCGCCCGCGCCCGCATCGCCGACTGCCGGGCGTCCTTGGACAGCGACTTGACGAACACTTCCTGGCTCTTGCGCACGCCGCCCGCCAGCTTACTCCAGCCGGAACCGCCGTTGGGCGGGCAGACCTGAATGACCTTGGTCACGCCGCCGCCGCCGGTGTTCTCGACGAAGTAACGGGCGATCAGCGCCCCGGCCGAGTAGCCGACGACCGCGACTTCGGAATAGCCGGCGGCGCGGAGGCGGGTGATGTGCTGTCCAAGGCTGCGGACACGCGCGACGTCGTCCACCGACGCATTTTGGCCGTAAGCGAGTGAGAATACATCGGCGTCGGCCCTCAACGCTTTCACGAGCGGGCTCGTCGGCTCCTCCCAGGCACTCAATTCCGGCTCCCACACGCTGGTGTCGCTGAGTGGGTGCGGGCGGAGACCGTGTATGAGCACGACGGCGCGAGCGGTTCGCGGCGTCTTGTTCGGCACGGCCCAGAACGGCACTGCCGGCGCGACTTGCACCAGCCGCGTCTCGATCGCGGGCTCGGGCGTGAGCAGGATTAGGGCGAGTAGGGCGGCTGGGCTGATCGGCACGGGGCGGCGCCTCGGCGGGTGTTGGGCGTCCGACATCCTTAAGCCGGCGATGATCGGTGGTCAACCCGAACCGCAGGGAAGCGAATCGTCGGCGTCGGCCGGGCAAACTAGGAAAGGTCGGCGGCGGCTACGCCTGGAACACCGCGCCGGCGTTGCGTGACAGGTCCAGGTAGGTGTGAATGTCGAATATGGAAATGGTGAAGTCACCCGATCCGCGGGAAGAGCGGCTTCACTTTCCCGTCGACCAGGCTGGCCAATACGCGCAAATCGCCGGTCGCCGTTTGCGGTTTCGCGGCGTCCTCGTACTGCACTTCGGTCCACGGCCGCACGAAGTTGAAGCTCGTGTAGATCGTTTCTGCCGACCGCGGCAGGAACGGCTTGAGCAGGACAGTCGCGGCGCGCAGCGGATCGAGCAGCGTGAACAGCACCTCCTTCGCGGCGTCCTTGTCAGTCTTGACGAGTTTCCATGGAGCCTGCTGTTCGGCGTACTGGTTCGCCGGGTCGAGCACCTGCCGCCAGACTAACTCCAGCGCCTGGTTGTAGCGGCATGCCTCGACGTGCTGACGAACCTGCTCCACGGTCGCGCTCAGTTCCATGCCGACGACGGGTCGAGGCGCCCGACCGGCCGTGCCACCGAGCACGCCGTCGTAGTTCTTCGTGATCAGCGTCACGACGCGGCTGTAAAGATTGCCGAGGTTGTTCGCCAGGTCGGCGTTGTACAACTCCGCGAACCGCTGCCAGCTAAACTCGCCGTCGCCCGGGAACGGACACTCGCGCAGGAAGTAGTAGCGGAACGCCTCCGCCGAAAACTTCGTGACGATGTCCATCGGCTCGATGACGTTGCCGAGCGACTTGCTGAACTTCTCGACGGCTCCGGTCTCCTCGTTCTTCTTGTAGACGAACCCGTGGCCGAACACAATCCGCGGCGGCTCCAGGCCCGCGGCTAACAGCATCGCCGGCCAAGTGGCGCAGTGGAAGCGCGTGATGTCCTTGCCGATGAAGTGGGTGTCGCACGGCCACCATTTCTGGAATTGCGACTCGTCGCTGCCGTAGCCGATGCCCGTGATATAGGTCAGTAGCGCGTCGAACCAGACGTAGATCGTAAACCGCTCGTCCCACGGTACGCGGATGCCCCATGTCTCGCCGAGCCGAGTGATGTTCAGGTCCTGCAGGCCCTCCTTGACGAGCGCGATGATTTCGTTTCGTCGGGTCTCCGGCTGGATGAAGTCGGGCCGCTCTTCGTACAGCTTCAAAAGCCGGTCGCGGAACTTGGACTGCTCGAAGTAGTAACAGTCCTCGCTGCGGCGGACGAGCGGCGCGTTCGGGTGCAGCGGGCAGACGCCGTTGGCGTCTTTCACCTCCTGCTCCGACTTGAACGCCTCGCAGCCGTTGCAGTACCAGCCCTCGAACTTGTCCTTGCGGATGTAGCCGTTGTCGTAGACTTTCTGGATGAACGCCCGGCAACAGCGGTGGTGCCGCTCCTCGCTCGTTTGCACGAACTCGTCGTAGGAGATTTCCAGCGCGTCCCAGACGGAGCGGAACTGCCGGGCCATCTCGTCGCAGTAGGCTTTCGGGTCCTGGCCGAGTTCGGCGGCCCGCTTGGCGACCTTGACGGTGTTCTCGTCGTTGCCCATCAGGAAGAAGACGCGGAAGCCCTCCATGCGGCGGTAGTGGGCCTGCACGTCGGCCCCGAGCTTCTCGAACGCCGTGCCGATGTGCGGTCGGCTGTTCGGGTAGTCGATGGCCGTAGTCTGGAACCATTTCTTCGGCTGCGATTCGGGCATCTGCGCGCGGTCCTCTCTACGAACGAATCTAGAGCGCATTTCAATCACATGTAGCGTCACATCGCCTTTTCTTCTCCTCTCCCCCGGCTTTGCGGGGGAGAGGGCAGGGTGAGGGGGAAAACCAGTCCCCCGCGGTTTCGCCGTCACCGTTCGCAGTGAGAGTCGAGCCCCCCTCACCCGGCCCTCTCCCCCGCAAAGCCGGGGGAGAAGGGAAGACGAAGCTTGACTCCGCTACAGCGAAATGAAACGCGCTCTAGCCGCATTCTATCGGAAGCGGACGCCGCGGCGGGAGGGGCGGTTCGGGCGCCTTTATGGCGTCGCGGCCAACAACGAGGAAATCAGTGCCCGGATCCGGTCGAGTACGTTTTCGTTAACACGGCCAAACCGGTGGACTATGATCGACTGCGCGAGCGTGTAGATCTTGTCCGCCCGTATTTGGCTCGGGCGTTTCAACTTGCCGAGCGTTAATTCGTTCGAAGTAACGACGAAGCCATAGCGCGTCTGCTGCTGACGCGAAGACATGGCGACGGCGACGAAGTCGGATGTGGCCCGTTGGTAATCGTTGTTGGACAGGACGATCACCGGGCGGCGTTTCTGGGAGGATAAATCCGTGAAGGGAACTGGGACGAGAACGATGTC